>DAOSSK010000005.1:9641-12045 GCA_035377365.1 Bacilli bacterium | reverse complement strand
TCATTAAGTAAAAAGAAACCGATTATCTCTGGCGAAGAAAACCAAGTTAGAGACGGTGCATCAATCACATTTGGTATTAACTACCGTAATTTAGGAAGACAAACTGGACAAATGGCAGTAGAAATTTTAAAGAATGGCAAATTACCTAAAGATATTCCTGCTGCTGTATCAGAAACTTATAGTTTAATTATAAACAAAACAAAATTAGAAGCAATGGGTATTACTGTTAGCCAAGCATTATTAGATAGAGCTGACGAAGTTATTTAGAAAGGAGTTAAGTTATGGAATTAGTAAGTATCTTATTTGATTCCTTACAAGAAGGATTAGCATATGCTATTTTAGTCGTAGGTGTTTTTATTTCCTTTAGGATGTTAGATTTTGCAGATATGACATGTGAAGGTTCATTAACAATGGGTGCTGCAATTACGATGGTAATGATTACTAGTGGAGTAAATCCGCTTTTAAGTGTTGTAGTTGCCTTTGTTTTAGGAACTGTTGCTGGTATAATAACTGCCTTACTTCATACGAAATTAAAAATACCACCACTTTTATCTGGTATCATTATGATGACTGCTTTATATTCCATCAACTTACAAGTTATTCAAGGTGGAAAATCGACTATCATTATGACTTATGGGGAAACAAAAACTGTTTTTAGTCCCCTTGAAAAGTTAATTCCTACAACTTCATTTATTACTAATTTTCAAAGTTCTAAATTAATAGTTTTAGCATTATTCTTAATACTTGTATTCTTTGCAATTTACTATTTCTTTGGTACAGAAGTTGGTATGAGTATTAGAAGTACAGGAATGAACAAGGATATGAGTAAGTCACTTGGTATAAATACTGATTTAATGATTATCATTGGTTTAGCATTATCTAATGGACTAATCGCTTTAAGTGGATCTTTAATAGCACAAAAAAACGGTAGTAGCAATATGGATATCGGCCGCGGAACTTTAGTAATAGGGTTAGCAGCGATTATTTTAGGTGAAGCTATTTTTGGTAAGAGAACATTTAAAAAATGGTTAATTTCCGTAATTTTAGGATCGTTTATTTATAATATTATTGTAGCGATTGCAATCAATTTATTTGGTTTAAATCCAAACTTTTTGAAATTAATCCAAGCTGTTTTAATTGTAATTATTTTAGCTCTACCTTTAATAAAAACGCAAATTAAGAAATTTAAAACAAGAAAGGAATTAAATTCATGTTAGAAATAAAGAATGTAACAAAAATATTTAATCCTGATATACTAGAAGATAAAAGAGTAGCTTTAGATAGTTTATCACTAACAATTGAAGAAGGAGAATTTGTAACTGTTATTGGTAGTAATGGTTCAGGAAAATCAACTTTACTTAATATTATTAATGGTAAGCACTTACCGGATGCTGGGAAGGTTATTTTGGATGGTGAAGATATTACAAACTTAAAACAACACCAAAAAGCAAAATATATCGGCACTGTCTTTCAAGACCCACATCAAGGTACTGCTAGCCAAATGTCTGTTTTAGAGAACTTAGAGATTGCTAAGCGTAGAGGAAAAAGAAAGACTTTAAGATGGGGTTTTAGTGCGCAAAATAGAGAAGATTTTATTATACAATTAAGTAAACTAGACTTAGGATTAGAGAATAGACTAACGCAAAGAATCGGCACTTTATCTGGTGGTCAAAGACAAGCTATTACTTTAATTATGGCAACTTTAAATAATCCAAAACTATTATTATTAGATGAACATACAGCAGCTTTAGACCCTAATACAGCTACGAAAGTATTAGAAATTACTAATGATATTATTAAAGCAGAAAAATTAACGACGATTATGGTAACTCATAATATGAGAGATGCAATTAATTATGGCGATAGGCTAATAATGCTTGATCAAGGAAAGATAATTTTTGATTGTAAGGGAGAAGAAAAGAAGAATCTAACAATTCCAATTCTTCTTCAAAAATTCTCTTCTAAATCTGTAATTAATGATGAGCTAATCTTAAGTTAAAAGGTCACTTTAAGTGACCTTTTTTAATTAAATAAAAGAAATTATACTGATTCTTAATAATATACAAGTAAAGAGGAGGTATAATGAAAAAAATATTAAGTGCATTTTTATTCCTTTTATGCATACTTGGTTTAAAAGGAATGCAAACTAAGGCAATCGATTGGGAGTTTATCCCTCAAGGAATAAATTATATTTCTAAAAATCAATTTATTCTAACAGAAACAGACGATGATGTTATTTTTACATCATATCGCTACATTAAAGTAGATGGTAATATTATGTATTGGTTAAGGGCTGGGTCAGAAAACAATTTAAATGGTATTACTTGTGAGTATAATATTTATAATAGTAATAAAGATTTAGTTGATGAAGTTGGCTGGTTTTCTTTAAATAAAAGCGGCGTAC
>DAOSSK010000005.1:4514-9541 GCA_035377365.1 Bacilli bacterium | reverse complement strand
TGATAACTATGATGGGAATATAACATCAAAAATCACAAAAGATGTAGATACTTATAGTAGTAAAGAGAATATTGTTGGGAATTATTTAGTACAATATTCAGTTCAAGATGAAGAGTTAAATGAATCTACTTTCACTTTAAATTTAGAGATTTATGATGAAATTCCCCCAATTATTACAGGTTCAAGTAATTATACTAAAAATGTTGGCGATGAACTAAATGTTAGTGAATTAAAAACAGTTTTAGGTTTAGAAGCTTATGATGATTATGATGGCAATATTACTAATAATCTTTTTATTCAAGAAGATTATTATACAGGAAACGAAAATGTTGTTGGTGAACATATTGTTATTTATCAAGTAGCTGATAGTTCAAATAATACTGCTTCATTTACTGCTACTATTAAAGTAAATGATAATGAAGGTCCTGTTTTTACGGGAGAAAATAGTTACACAGTTAATACTGATGAGACATTAGATTTAGAAGAAGTAAGGGCTGGATTAAAAGCTTTTGATGAGGTTTCAGAAAATTGTTTTGTAGAACTACATTTAGATAATTATACTTTTAATAAAACGAAAGTAGGAACATATAATGTAGTTTTTAAAGCAAGTGATAGTGCTGGTAATACTACATATTTTACTGTTAATGTAACGGTTAGAGATAATATTCCACCGATCTTTTTCATAAAACTAAGTCCAGTTACTATTGGTACAAGTGTTCCCCCTACTATTGCTAATGTTTTAGATATGACTAGATCTTATTATGGTCTAAATACTGATTTAGCATACGAAGAACAAAACTTAGTTGAAGGAGAAAATATCATTCATTTAACTAGCGATAATCAAAACTATGAGTTAAAGATTAATTATATTAAGACAGAAAAAAAAGAACCATCTAAAATAAATGATTCTAAAAAATTAACTTTCTTTGAGAGAATTAGATTGTTCTTTAGGAGGATTTTCGGTAGCCTGTTTTAAAGCTTTTTTCTCCTTTCTTGATAAAGGTACTGGATCATATCCTGGTCTAAACAAAGGATTACATTTTAAAATTCTTTTAATAGTTAGAAAAGTTGCGTAAAAGAAATTAAACTTTTCATAAGCTCCTATCGCATAATTAGAACATGTAGGATAATACCTACAATGCTTACGATCGGGTTTATTTCTTTGGTAGAATTTAATTAATCTAATCATTAACTTATTCATAAAAAGCACCTCATTTATTATATTATATAATAATGAGGTCTTTTTTTCAAGAATTCAACTCTTATAATAATTGAATTATTCTCTAATCTATGGTAAAATGATAGGAGTGTTGAGAATAAAGAAAGAGGTGTTAAAGTGGCTAAAATAATGGCAGTTAATGCAGGTAGTTCATCACTTAAATTTAAGTTATTAGAACTTCCTGAAGAGAAAGTAATTACTAATGGTGTTGTAGAAAGAATTGGTTTAGATGATGCTATTTATAGTATTACTGTTAATGGGAAAAAAGAAAAACAAGTTTTAGAAATCAAAGATCATGCGGTTGCAGTTAAATTAGTTTTAAATGATTTAGTAAAAAGACAAATTGTAAAGAGTTTAGATGAAATTGAAGGTGTAGGACATAGAGTAGTTCAAGGTGGTTGGTATTTTAAAGATTCAGCTTTAGTTACTGATGATGTTATTAAAAAGATTGAAAAGTTATCAGTACTTGCTCCTTTACATAATCCGGCCCATGTTGTAGGGATTAAGGCTTTTCAAAAGGCTTTATCTGATGTACCTCAAGTTGTTGTTTTTGATACATCATTCCACCAAACAATGAAACCAGAGACTTATATGTACGCAACTCCATATGAATGGTATGAAAAACACCATATAAGAAAATATGGAGCTCATGGTACTAGTCATAAATATGTAGCTGGTGTTTGTTTAGATTTATTGAAAAAGAAAAATGCTAAGATTGTAACTTTACATATTGGTAATGGAGCATCACTAGCAGCTGTTAAGAATGGTAAAGTTGTTGATACAACGATGGGTCTTACTCCACTTGAAGGTATTCCAATGGGAACAAGAAGTGGTAATATTGATCCTACTGTTTTACAAGTAATCAATGAAAAAGAAGGTTTATCAATTCAAGAATTAATTTATATTTTAAATAATAAATCTGGTTATTTAGGTGTAAGTGGTGTTAGTCATGATTCTCGTGATGTAGAAGAGGCGATGGATGCTGGCAATAAAAGAGCAAAACTTGCTTTGGATATCCAGTTTAAGAGAATCGCAGATTATATTGGCTCATACTATGTTTTAATGGGCGGCTTAGATGCAATTGTCTTTACAGCAGGAATTGGTGAAAATTCATGGTACTGTCGTCAAGAAATTTCAAGAAGATTAAAGGTTTTAGGTGTAGAAATTGATGAAGAGTTCAATAAAAAAACTCGTGGACAATTAAAAGAATTATCTACTCCAAAATCAAAAGTAAAAGTATATATTATCCCTACAGATGAGGAAGTAATGATTGCTCGTGATGTAGTGAGGATTGTTAAAAAGGCTAAATAATAGCCTTTTTTTTAAGAGTAATTTTTATTTTCTTTTAATAATATATGATTAAAGGAGGTAAAAATGAAGAAAGTGTTACTTAGTTTGTTTTTGTTTTGCCTTATTACTTTAAGCGTAGAAGCAAAAGATATAATTAGTGATGTAGGTAAAGATTTAGAAATGATAGTTTCCGAAAAAGAAGATTTAATTGTATCTGATAATTTAAATTGGAATAAAGAAGGTAAACAAACAATAGATTATTTCTCTAAAATAGATAGTGAAATTAGGCAAATTGATTTATATCAAGAAAAAGAAACAAAATTAAAAGAGGGTATTGTTTATACAAAGCAGATAAATAATTTTTTTAATCTTGCTAATTATCGTTTAAGTAATAATTTTTATTTTTTAGAGAATGGAACATATATAGTATTAGCAACTAAAGAATTAGAATCATATAATAATACACCAGTGGTTTTATGTTTTAAGGATGATAGTTTAATTTGGGAGTATGAATATAGTCAAATAGGAGAGGGTGGTTTTAGTTCAGCAGTAGTAGAAAATAATAAGATTTATGTTTTAGGATTTCATAAACAAGTAGAAACTTATAATTTAATTTTGGTTGCTTTATCTTTTGATGGATTGTTGCAAAACGAAAAAATTATTATAGGTAATTACGATGCTTTTCCGATTAGTATTTATTCTACAGGTTATGATTTGCTTTTTGCTTGGAAGAGTAAATCACATTCAGTAGGTCATTATCAAGATTGTTCTAATCCTAATCAAGGAATAGTTTTTGGCCAAATTAACTATGATTTAACTAACTTTAGTTTGCAAAAATATGCCTTAGATTATGAAAATTTAGAATATCAAACTAATGCCTATATTAATGATAAGTTTTATGTTCTGGCTAAGAGTAAAGAATTAGGGACAAGTTATCTAGTGAATGTAGATTATCGTTTTTCACAAGTTTTGGCTCAAGAATTAGATTCAAGTAAAAGCTTTAAAACTATAACTAATTTTAATAATAGGATAATTGGGATAATAGAGTTTGATACTTATTTTAAAATGAAAGTTTATGATTATAATTTTAATCTTAAAAAAGATCTATTTATTAATAAAAATATTTATGGGAAAGACTATAAACAGTTTTTTCTTTTCCAAAATGAAAATCATTTATATATAGTTTTAAAAGTAAAAGATATAGTTAGTGGTAAAATGGAGTATCATTTTACATCTTACAATGAAAATTTTGTAGAGAAAAATAGTTTTGATTTTGGTTTTGATACTGATGAATTTATAAATATAAAATTAGAAAACAATTATTTTTACTTTTTAGGAAAGAAAAACAATGCATTAAATTTAGAAGCAAAGGCAACAATCGTCCTTAAAGAAGAAATTACTGAAGATGAGGACTATATTTATTATGATAGTTATTATTTAGTTAATGATAAAAAGTTAGAAAAAATTGAGTATTTTAAGGCCGAATTTGAAGAGTTAACAACAAAAAAATACATTAACGAGCAAGAAGATAAATATTTACGACTTTATGCTTTAAGCAAAATTGAAAGAAAAATGAAAAACAATATATCAGATCAAACTACTTACGATACTGATAAAATACTTAATTTTAACGGCAAAGGCTATTTAAATGGTTTAGTAATTCCTAATAATTATCAAATTAAAGAAGAAGGTTATTATGTTTTTAGACAAGTCGCTTTAGATGGAAGAGAGCAAATTCTCTATTTTACAATTCAAGACTTATCGCTTAAAGATGTAGCAAGTAAGAGTCCTATTGATAATAAAACTGAGTATTATGTTTTAGAAGAAAGGCAAAAAGAAATTCAATTTCAAGATTCAAATGTAAGATTTCAGTCTTACCAAAAAACAAAATATGGTATTTTCATCATTTTATTTTCCATACCTATAGGTGTACTTGGAGGTATATTTTTACCTAAATTAATCCAAAGGAGGAAAAAAGATGTTTAAAATATTGTTTAGTCTGTTTACGATTTTCTTTAACTATAATCAAAATCAAGATATGCTAATCTTACCAAAAGCAGAAGAAAGACAAATAATTGATGCAAAGAGTGAATATTTACTTTATCATCAAGAAAATAATTATTATTTTGCTAGTGAAAATAAAGAAATAGTTTTAGATAATTTTAGATTTGAAGCTATTATTGATGAAGAAAATCTAGCAATTTTAGGATATAATTATCAAACCAAATTATATTTTGCAAGAAAATATAATCAAAATCTTGAAAAAATTAACGAAAAAAATATTTTTCATGATAGTTTTGAGTTTGTGAAATGTTACAAAATAGGTGATTACTATTACATTTTTGGCAATAAAAACTATCAAAATTCTAAACAAGAAGTAAAAAATGTTTTAGAAGCAGAAGAAAAATATGGTGAAAATATCTTTTTATTGAAGTTAGATTTAGATTTTAATTTAATAAAATTGAAATATTTAGGTGGTAGTTTGGATGAAAAACTATTAGATGTAATTTTCTATCAA
>DAOSSK010000005.1:1613-4414 GCA_035377365.1 Bacilli bacterium | reverse complement strand
AAAGTATATTTATATAATATTGAAAATAATACTATAATTACTAAAATTGATTATCCTAGTTATATGAATAGTGAAGATTTTCAGTTTAAAAGAAAAGGAAAATTTTTAACATTGAATGAAGATGATAAAAATTATTTAATTGATGTTTTGTTTTTAGATGAATTTAGATTAAGTAATTATTATAATCCCGATTTTGAAGATAATTATGTTATTAGTTCTTTAGATGGTGAAGTAGAACTAGTAAGTATTGAAGAAGAATATTATTTTGATAGTTTAGTTTATGGCATTTATCCTTTCAAATATAATTTTCAAACTAAAGTTGGAATTGATTTTCAAATCTTACATGATAGGGAAGTATTATTAAGAGCAAATGTAGTTAACAATGGTTTATATCCTTTAGGTTATAATTTGAAGTTTACAGGTAAAGCATATTTAAATGATAAAATTATTTTAAATAATTACCAGTTAATAGAGGAAGGTGAATATAAGTTAGATCTTGTAGGGAATAGTGGCCAAAGAAAATCATTTTATTTTACTGTTTCAGGAAAACAAAACAAGATTGAAGATAGTTATTATGAGAAATATGATTTGGAGTATAGTTTAGATGAAAGAATAGTTTTAGACTTAACAATAGACAATCTAGAAAATAAAACAATTGAAAGAGTAATTGTAGATGGTGAAGATGTTGATTTTAGGTTAGATTTGAAACAAAACAAAATATTTTTAGATTTACCTAAATATAGTAATCCTGGCTTTTATAAAGTAAAGTTAGAAAAGATAGAATATAAAGAAGAAGGAGTAAAAAAAGAGTTAGTTTTAAATAAAGAATTGATTTTAAAAATTATTGTTTCTCAAATTAACTATGAAATTGATAATAGCAACAATCCTTTAACTGTCGATTTAACAATCTATGATCCTTATGGTATTAGTAGATTTCTTGAGCTTGTTATTTATAATGATGTTGAGGAGTATAGGCAAAAATTAGCATTAAATAATTTAATTATTTATGAAAACAGGTTAAAAAAAGAAACCGATTATGAATTCAAGATTCGTTTAGTTAGCACTTTACCAGGTGAACTAGTTTATAGTAGAGAATTAGTTTCGGGAAAGATAAATGCTAATGCAAATGAATTAATTTTGGGAGAAATTATACTAGACGAAAGTGATTTGGAAGGAAAGAAATTAAAGTTAGAATTAAGAGAAGACTTTGTTTCTAAAGAAGTAAGAGAACTTTTCTACTTAAATCATGCAATCTATACTCAAGAAGAAACTAATTATTTTGGGATAATTTTATTTAGTGTTTTAATAATAGGAGCAAGCTTTGGCATAACCTATATAGCTTTAAAATTGATTAGAAAAGCTAAGAGTTAATCTTAGCTTTTTTTTATTGGATTACTTTATACAAATAGCCCAATTTGTGATATAATATAAATTGAGGAAGTATTATGAGGATAGCATCGTTATATAATTTAACTGAATATTCTTTACTTGAAAGTACTAATCAAATCTCTGAATTAGTTAATAAAGCTAAGGCTAGTGGATATTCTGCTTTAGCTATTACTGATACTAGTATGAGTGGAGCTTTTAAATTTTATCAAGCTACATTAAAAGCGGGGATTAAACCTGTTCTAGGTTTAAAAGTTCCAATTGAGAGAGAAAATAGTTACTTGCTTTTTTATGCAAAAAATAAAAAAGGATATCAAGAGTTATTAGAATTAGATACATTGCAAAAACAAAAACTAATTGAGTTAAGTGATCTAAAAGCTACTAATGATTTAGTCGTAGTTATTCCTCATTTGGAAAATGACTTGAGTCGTTTGATTCTAACAACAGATATTATTGGTGCTAATATTTTAGTAAGAAAATATCAAGAATTATTTAGTGATTTGTATTTTGGTTTATCACAAACAAACAATTTAGAAAAAGATTCTAGCGAAGTTTTATTATCTTATTTTAAAAGTTTAGGAATAGATGCAGTTGCAATTTCTCAATCTAGGTATTTAAAAGAAACTGATCTTGATGCTTATCGTATTGTTAATGCTTTAAGAACTAATAATTTTAGTTATGAATTAAATAGTGAAGAAACTAGAATGAACTTTTTAGAAAAAGATTATTTTCGTGATTTATTTAGAAAATATGATGAGGCCTTAGCTAATACGCAAAGTATTGCTGATAAAGTTAATTTAGAACTAAAGTTTGAAGGATATTTACTTCCTAAGTTTGAAACAGTTAATAATGATAGCGATGAATATTTAGATAGTTTGTGTAAGTTTGGGTTAAATAAAAGATTAAGAGGAAGACATGTTAAGCAAGAACTTTATGTAGCTAGACTTTTAGAAGAGTTAGAAACAATTAAGAGTATGGGATTTAGTGATTACTTTTTAGTTGTTTACGATTTTATTCGTTTTGCTAAGCAAAATGATATTTTAGTAGGACCTGGTAGAGGTTCTGCACCAGGATCTTTAGTTGCCTATAGTTTAGGTATTACGGAGATTGATCCTATTAGCAATGGTTTGTTATTTGAAAGATTCTTAAACAAAGAAAGAATTACAATGCCAGATATTGATACTGATTTTCCTGATAACAAAAGAGAGTTAGTTATTCAATATTTAGGGGAGAAGTATGGATTAAACAAAGTTGCCCATATTTCTGCTTTTTCAACATTCAAAGCAAAACAAGCTGTAAGAGATGTAGCTAGAGTTTTAAATTTAGATAATACTAGTTTAAGTGAAGTAATGAGGCATATTTCTAGTACTAGACCTTTGCAAGAATCTATTACTACAAGTACAGCATTACAAAGA
>DAOSSK010000005.1:0-1513 GCA_035377365.1 Bacilli bacterium | reverse complement strand
GAAAACGAAAAAGGTGAATTTAATTTATATCAAATATCATTAAATGACCAAGAGGTTTTTAAATTATTTCAAAAGGCTGATACAGATGGAATTTTTCAATTTGAATCAAGTGGAATGAGAAACTTACTTCGTGATATGCATCCAGATAGTTTTAGTGATATTGTAGTTGCTATTGCCTTATATAGACCAGGGCCGATGGCAATGATTCCTGAGTTTGTAAGTCGCAAGAAAGACAAAAGGTCTATTACTTACTTACATGCTGATTTAAAAGATATTTTAGAAGAGACTTATGGAGTTATAGTATTTCAAGAACAAGTTATGCTTATCTTGCAAAAAATTGGTGGTTATAGTTTAGGTGAAGCTGATGTTGTTAGAAGAGCTATTCATAAAAAAGACAAAGCTTTAATGGAAAAAGAAAGAACTAAATTTATTGCAAGAAGCAAAAAAATGGGATATTCTCAAAATATTGGTGAGCAAATTTTTGATTTGATTTTTGAATTTGCATCTTATGGTTTTAATAAAAGTCATGCAACAGCTTATGCTTTAGTTGCTTATCAAATGGCTTATCTTAAAACTTACTATTATAAATACTTTATGACTGTTTTAATGAGTTATAATTTGGGCAGTTCAAGTTTGAATCAAGATTATATTTATGAAGCTAAAAGCAAAGGTTTAGTAATTAAATCACCAGATATTAATATAAGTAAAGATAAGTTTGTATTTAAAGATCAGTATATTTATTATCCACTACTTGGAATTAAAGGAATTGGTGAAATTACTTGTAAGGATTTACTTGAAGAAAGAAAAGCTAATGGTAAATATGAAGACTATTATAGTTTTATTGAAAGAACTAAAGATATTTTGAGTGAAACTAATGTTATGACTTTAATTGATAGTTGCTCTTTAGATTCATTTGGTTTAACACATAAATTTATGGTTGAAGAATATAACAATGCTTATAATATAGCGAAGTTTTCTTCGGCTTTTAAATCAAAGATGGTAAGAAAAGAACCTAGTAAAGATGAATTTAGTTTAGAAGAAAACAACTTGAAAGAAAAAGAAGCCTTAGGTTTTAATTTAAAATATTCACTATTTGGTGGGTATGAACATATTAAAAGAAAATATAATCTTCCTAATTTAAATCAATTAACAGTTAGGAAAAATCAACAATTGCTTTTTGCGATTAAAAGGATTAAAATAATAAAGACAAAAAATAATGAAGAGATGGCATTTTTAGAAATCTATGATGATACAGCAATAATTGATGCTGTTATCTTTCCAGCAACCTATCAAAAATACAACGGAATTTTAGAAGAGAAAAAGATTTATTTAGGGTTAGGAAATCTAGAAATGAGAAAAGGGAAAATGCAATATATCGTTAATGAATTAACAAGGAGGATACAATGAAAAGAATTGCCATTTTAACATCTGGCGGAGATGCACCAGGAATGAATGCTGCTATTAGAGCAGTAGTTAGAGCATGTAAAATTAAAAATATTAGAGTATATGGAGT
>DAOSSK010000004.1:30656-45598 GCA_035377365.1 Bacilli bacterium | reverse complement strand
ATTTCAGGAGTTTCAGTTTTAGGAATTATCATTCACTATTTGCTTTATACTTATGTTTATAAATAACAAATAGTATAATGATTGTAAAATAAATTGAGTGAAGTTGAAAAAACAGTTAAATAATGATATAATATCCAAAGTGGAAGTAAAAAGCAAAAGGAGGAATAATGAGTAAAATTGCAATTATTACTGATGTAAACGCAGGTTTAGATTACATCGGTTATGATCCACAAATCCCAACTTTACGTTCAGTAATTAATTTTGGGGAAGAACATTTAGTTGATGGTATTGAAATTAGAGCAGATGAATTTTATGAAAGGCTAAAGAAAGTAAAAAGTAAAGAAGACATTCCATCAACATCAGCACCTACATTAGGTGATATGATGATTATGATTGAAGATCACATTAAAAAAGGTTATACAGATATAATTTTATTTTCGATATCTTATAAGTTAAGTTCTATTGGCCAAACGTTTATGACTCTTAAGGAAGAGTATGCAGACAGAATTAATCTATATTCTGTAAACACTAAAACAGCTACGTATTTACAAGGCTATTATGCTTTAAGAGCTAAAGAAATGGTTAAAGAAGGAAAAAGCGTTGAAGAAATTTTAGAGTATAGTGAGTATTTAACTCAAAACTCACACGCTTATTTTGTGGTTGATAGTTTAGATTATCTTGTAAAGAATGGTAGATTAGGTCGTTTTAGCGGTACTTTAGGAAGTTGGCTAGCGATAAAACCAATTCTAGAATTAAATAATGAAGGTGCTATTGTAACTTTTGAAAAAGTAAGAACTTATTCTAAAGCTATTGAAAGATTAAAAGAACTAGTTATTGGTGAAATTGGTGATTCACAAGATGTTGTAATTCAAGTTATCCAAAGCGGCAATATTGAGACATGTAAAGAAATTGTTAAAGATTTAAAAGAATATTATGGCAATCGCGCAGAAGTTGGGTTACAATATATTACACCAGCAGTAGGAGCGCATATTGGTCGTGATGTTGTTGGTATTGGTTATTTCGTTTTAGATAAGTTCAAGAAGTAATTAACAAAGAGCAAAGGAGGTACAAATGGCTTTAGTTAATATGAAGAAAATGCTTAAGAAAGCAAACAAGGAAGGTTATGCTGTTGGTCAATTTAACATTAATAACCTAGAATGGGCAAAAACTATTTTATTGTTAGCTCAAGAAAAAAATTCACCTGTAATTTTAGGAGTTTCTGAAGGTGCAGCTAAATATATGGGCGGCTACAATGTGGTTATGGGAATGGTTAAGGGATTAATCAAAGATCAAAAGATTACAGTAGATGTAGCGGTGCACTTAGATCACGGAACAACATTTGAAGCTTGTAAAGCAGCTATTGATGCTGGTTTCACATCTGTTATGATCGATGCTTCAAAACATCCAATTGAGGAAAACGTTAGACTTAGTAAACAAGTAGTTGACTACGCACACCCACAAGGTGTTACAGTAGAAGCTGAAGTAGGAATTGTTGGTGGAGAAGAAGATGGTATCGTAGGTAAAGTTCAATACGCAAAATTAGAAGATTGTGTACGTATTGTAAAAGAAGCTGGAGTAGATTGTTTAGCTCCTGCACTAGGTAGTGCTCACGGACCATATAAAGGTGTTCCTAAACTAGGATTTGACGAAATGGACGCTATTAATAAAGCAGCTAAAGTTCCTTTAGTATTACATGGTGGTTCTGGCATTCCAGATGATCAAATTAAAAAAGCTATTGCTAGAGGTACAGCTAAAATTAATGTTAACACTGAACTTCAACAAGAATTTGCAAAAGACTTAAGAGCTTTACTTGCAGATCCTAAAAATGATGCAGTATATGACCCTAGAAAAATCTTAGGACCATGTACAGCAGGAATTAAAAGAGCAATGCTTGGTAGAATGGAAGTATTTGGTTCTATCGATAAAGCAGCAAAATAAGATAAATAAAGGCTATTAAAAATAGCCTTTTATTTTTTGTTTTAAATAGGTATAATATATAAGGTGATAAAAATGAAGAAAGACAAAACAATTAAAATAAATAACGAAGAAGAAGTTACATATTATAAAGGAAAATACACTTATCGTGGTAAATCTTATAAGATAAGAGAATGGTATTCATTATGTGCTTCTTTTCGTGTTTTTAATGAAGAAGAAATAGAATTAAGATATCTACCATCCAATATAAGTCCGAGTTATTTAAAAGAAACGTATATAAAGAATGTTAAGATGGCAACATTTTATTGTGTTATTGCTCCTTTAATTTTTTTCTTTTTGGTGGGGTTATTTTTTCTTATCGCTCCTTCTATAATAATATCAGAACAAAATTCGAAAATTTATTTTTATGTTTTTGGAGCTTTTTTAATTTTAGGTTCTTTTGTTATTTTCTTTCAACATTTATTAGGAAAGCGAAGTTGTTTTATTAAAATAAGAAGAGTAAATAGGTATCGTTTTATAACCAAAAAAGAGTATCAAGAAAACTTAAGAATTTTCGATATCTATATCAAAAAGGAAAAAGAACAAAAAGAATTTTTTTCTTAACAAAAAGACATTATTGTGGTATACTAGTATGAATAGAGGAGAAAAATTATGAAAAAGAAAATCGCAATTATATTTTTATCTATCTTTGTTTTGTTTTTTACGGCCGGATGTATTGCTAAAGACGGCTCAACAGATATATTTAGATTTGATGTTCACTCAGTCACTATGGAGGTAGGGCAAACAAAAGTTTTATCAATTACAGGCCAGTTCAATGTAGAAAGTGAAATCGAATATACAATTACTGAAGAAAGTAGAAATATTATAGAGTTTGAAAAAATAGCTAATGATAAAGTTAAAATTACTGCTTTAGCTGTAGGTGTAGGTAATATCAAAGCTCATCTTGTTGAAAGAGATATCTATGCGCCAGCAATTATTGAAGTTACAAATCCTAAAACTTCAGGAATTAGAATTAACACTCCTGAAGGCTTCAATAGCGAAATGGAAATAGGTGAAGAATTGCAATTAAGTTATACACTAACTTCAAACACAAATGAAACTACAGAAGTGACTTGGGAAGTTGGCGATGAGTCTCGTGCTTCTATTACTGCAAATGGTAAATTTACTCCTCAATTTGGTGGAAATCATTTCATTTATGCAAGAACAGTTGATGGCAATTATGCAGTTTTAAAAGTTTTTGTGAATTATCACGATCCAACAGCAGTAGTTATTGATGTTGTAGAAAATAAATCTGCAGCGGTTACGCCAACAAATAACAAAATTGCTTATTTAAGAGAGGTTATAAAACTAGGAAGTACGGTTTCACCTGCAACTGCTAGTGCTAACGTTGAGTGGAGATTGCTTCATCGTACAGATGACAATCAAATTATTGAAGATCCTACAAGTGTAGGTTTAGTTCTTAATCAAAATGGTGAAGTTTATTGTACTTCACTTGCTAAACAACAAAAGTTCCGTCTTCAAGCTGTTGCTATGGCGGGCGATGTAGAAATTAAATCAAATATTATTACATTAGATTATACTTATGCTCCAGTTGAAAGTGTACAAATTACACAAAAAGACGTTAATGGTAAAACTGTTGCAGTAGAGCACAGTGTAACTATTATTGCTGGTCAAGAAATTCAATTTGGTGCTTTAGTTGCCCCTGCCAATGCAGCTGCAACTGTAGCATGGAGTAAAAAAGTTGTTTATCCTGTTTTTGATCCTTCACAAAGATTTATTCAAGATCCAATTACACGCAGAACAATTACAGAAGCTAATTTAGCAACTATTTCTGATGAAGGACTATTTAAATCAACATATCATGGAATTGTTGAGGTAGAGTTATCTTCTCTTGCAGATAGTAGTATTAAACATAAGATTACAGTTCATATTCTTGAAAAGAAAAAACCAGTTAAGCTAGAATTATTAATGGATATTGATGATAGATTATTATCTTATAAATTCTATAGTGATTCAGCAATTTCAACTGCTATTGATAATGCAGATAATAAGAGAAAGTTTATTATTGGTACTGTAGACATAACTGCTCAAATCTTCCCAGAAGAGACACACCAAGACTTAAAACTTGAATTAGTAGAAAAAGATATGGCGTTTGTAGTTAAAGATGGAATAACAACAACTTCTAGAGGTGTAACAACATTTAAATTAGGAATTGTAAAAGAAGGTATTTTACACTTTAAGATATCTTCTCAATACAATGCTTTAAATGAATATATAACTCCAATCGAAAAAGCCTTAAAAATTATCAGCGAAGATTTTGAAATTAATAGTTCTGAAGGATTAAAAGAAGATGCTTTTGGTGATCACACATATCAATATTATGAGGCAATAAGCTTTAGTAGTATTATTGATAAAGCTGACAAAGAGTTTGGTATTGGCGATGCTGAAATCACTGAAGATAGTTGGCAAATCGAAGCTTTAGATGGTTCTGATATAAACAATGCTAAGATATTATTATATTCAGCTGGTTTTGGAAAACTTGTGGATTTCTTAGCACTTGGAGAAGGAAAGTTCAAAATTACATTTACACCATCAAGCTATACTAAACCATTATACACCGTTGTAATAAACGTTGTTGATATAGCAAAATAGAGACAGATTAAATGTCTCTATTTTTTTGAGAATAGATAAGGACAAAAGAAGGAAAATGTGATATAATTAAAAAAGGTGAAAAATATGTATGAAGTAGTAGTTGTAGGTGGAGGTCATGCGGGAATAGAAGCTGCATTAGCCACTGCTAGAAGAAATCATAAAACTTTATTAATCGCAGGAAACTTTGACCATATTGCGAGTATGGCATGTAATCCTTCTATTGGTGGACCAGCCAAAGGTATTGTTGTTAGGGAAATAGATGCCTTAGGTGGAGAGATGGGAAAAGCAGTAGATAAATGTTTAATCCAACTTAAAATGCTAAATAAAAGCAAAGGACCTGCAGTTAGGGCATTAAGGGCTCAAGTTGATAAAACAACATATCCAAAATATATGCAAGAGGCAATTTTAAAACAAGACAATTTAGACTTCTTAGAAGCATATGTAGATACCTTAATTTATGAAGATGGTGTTGTTAGAGGGGTAAAACTAGAAAGCGGCGAAGAAATTGATGCTAAAATAGTTATTCTAGCAACAGGAGTATACTTAAACTCTAAAATTCTTGTTGGTCATCAAGAAACTCACTCAGGACCAGACAAGCAAAAAACTACTACTGGTTTAAGTAAAACATTAGCCGATTTAGGGTTCAAGATCATTCGTCTTAAAACAGGAACACCTCAAAGAATTGCTCATGAAAGTATAAATTATAAAGGATTAAAAGTTGAAAAAGGAGATAATGAACTATATCGTTTTAGCGAAGAGACACCTTGGGAAGATGTAGTAAAACCAGAAGATCAAGTTGTTTGTTATCTAACATTTACTCAACCAGAAACTAAAAGAATTATTTTAGAAAACTTAGGTGAATCAAGTATGTATTCTGGTTTAGTTGAAGGTGTTGGACCAAGATATTGTCCTTCGATTGAAGATAAAATTGTTCGCTTTCAAGATAAAGAACGACATCAATTATTTTTCGAACCAGAATCAAGATATACAAATAGTATTTATATTCAAGGTTTTTCTACATCAATGCCTTATCATATTCAAGATCAAATTCTAAAGACAATACCAGGGCTTGAAAATGCGAAAGTATTAAAATATGCTTATGCAATTGAATATGATGCAATTGATGCAAGAAGCTTAAAAGCAACACTTGAAACTAAGAATGTTAAAAACTTATATTGTGTTGGGCAAATTAATGGTACTAGTGGTTATGAAGAAGCTGCTGGCCAAGGATTGATAGCTGGCATTAATGCTGCAAACAAACTAGAAGGAAAAGAACCACTATTTTTAAGAAGAGATGAAGCTTATATTGGTGTTCTAATTGATGATTTAATTACTAAAGGAGTTATTGATCCATATAGATTATTAACATCTAGAGCTGAGTTTAGATTGTTATTACGTCACGATAATTCTGAAAGAAGACTATTAAAATATGGTTATGAACAAGGTTTAATTGCAAAGACAAGATATGATAGATTCTTAAAAGAAGAAAAAGATATTGAAGATTTAAAAGAAGAAGTGAAATTGGTTTATCTAACACCAAAGGAAGATATAAATAGATATCTAAAAGCTCAAGATAAAGATGTTATTAATACTAAAATTACAGGTGAAGATTTTTTAAAAAGACCAAATACTACTTTTGAGGATTTAGAGTTTTTGTTAGGAAATCAGTTTAAATATTCAAACAAAGTAAAAGATCAAACTTTAATTGATATTAAATATGAAGGTTATATTGTCAAGGAAAAGATAGAAGCTGAAAAATTAAAAACATTAGAAAATAAGAAAATTCCTGAAAACTTCAATTACGATAATGTTATTAACATCGCTAGTGAAGCAAGAGAAAAATTAAAAGAAATTAGACCAGAAAATATTTCTCAAGCATCAAGAATTAGTGGAGTTAATCCGGCCGATATTTCAGTTCTCTTAGTTTACTTAAAAGGATATAGACATGGATAAATATTTAGAACAATTTGCTTTAAGTAGCAACCAATTGAAACAATTAGATATCTATTTTAAACTTTTAATTGAAGAAAACCAAAAATATAACTTAACAAGTATTACCGATAAAGAAGAAGTGTATATTAAACACTTTTATGATTCTTTATTTATTAACTTAAAAGGTGATGAAGTAATCGGCGATATTGGAACAGGAGCTGGTTTTCCTGGACTTGTTTTGAAAATTAAATATCCAAAGTTAAAAGTTTATTTAATTGAATCAAATCAAAAAAATGTAGATTTTTAAATTTAGTTATTGAAAGTTTAAATTTAAAAGATGTTTATGTTTTAAATGCAAGAGTTGAAGATTTAGGTTTAGAATATCGTGAGTTTTTTGATTTTGTTGTTGGAAGAGCTGTTTCACAAATGAGAGTTTTTCTAGAACTATCTGTTCCTTTTATTAAGGTTGAAGGAAAAGTTTTATTAATGAAAGGAAAAAACTATCAACTAGAAATAGATGAATCTATAATGGCTTTAAAAACCTTAAATTCAGAAATTTATGATATAATAAAATATGAACTTCCAAACAACTTAGGAAGTAGAGTAATTATAGAGGTATTAAAAAAGAAGAAGACTAGTAAATTATATCCAAGAACATATAATTTAATTAAAGGAAAACCTTTATAGAAAGGAAATGTTATGGGACAAGTTATTACAATTGCCAATCCTAAAGGTGGTGTCGGTAAAACAACAACTGCAATTAATTTAGGGGCAGGCCTTGGAAATTTGAAACAAAAAGTTTTATTAGTAGATTTAGACATTAAAGCTAATTTAACTATTGGTTTAGGAATTGATCGCGAAAACATAAACAAAGGCGTTTTTGATATGCTATTAGAAAAAACAAATATTAAAGATGTTATTGTTCGTTTTAAAAAGTTTGATCTTGTTCCTAATAATTGTTTTCATAAACAAGCTTTATCAGATAGCCTTTATAATATAGAAGAATTAAAGAAACATTTAGATACAGTTAAAGGTGAATATGATTACATTTTAATTGATACTGGACCAGTTATGGGAGTTTTGCTTGATATGGCTTTATATGCAAGCGACTCGGTTTTAATACCAACAGAATGTCAGTATTTTGCTTATGACGGTATCAAGATTATGATCAATAAAATTAATGCCATTCAAGGATTAAAAACTAAAATTCAAGAGAATTTAGTTGTAGAGGGGATTTTATTAACTAAGTTTGATAACCGTAATGTTTTCGCCTATGAAATGGCGGGAAATATTAAAGACATTGTGGCTAATAGAGTATTTAAAACTGTTATTAATTATTCAAGCCACTTACAAGAAGCGCCTTCTAAAGGAAAAGATGTTTTATCTTTTTCTTATAATTCAATTGGAAGTCGTGAATATCGTTTATTAGCAAAAGAAATATTAGAGAGAAAGGAGAATAAATAGTAATGATATTAGGTGTGTTTTCAGATTTTTGGAACGAAATTAAAGCTTTTTTTACACAAACAAAAGTTTTAAATAGACTTTTATATACAGCAATTGCAATTATAGTTGCAATTATAATTTCATTAATTTTTAGCTTTATTTTCAAAACAAATGTTAGGGCTAATCACCCTTTTAGAAAAAGACAAATTACAATTAATAAACTTGTAAGAGGTTTAGCAAAAGCAATTCTTGGAGTTATGTTGGTTTTTGTAGTTTTTGGAATTTGGGGAGTAGACTTGGGACCAATGATTGCGGGTGCGGGAGTTGTAGGTTTAGCTATCAGCTTAGGTGCTCAAAATGCTATTAGAGACTTAGTAGCAGGTATATCTATGATTTTAGATAATGTTTTAGATGTAGGCGATATGGTTGAAATTAGAGATTTTAAGGGTTTTGTTGAAGAGGTGGGAATTAGATCAACGAAAATTAAAAATTTTAAAGGAGAACTTGCTACTTTTAATAATGGTACAATAGATAAAGTAATTAACTTTTCTCGCAATCCTACTTTAGCTGTAGTTACGGCAACTGTAGCTTATGGTTCTGATTTAGATAAAGTTATTAAAATTTTTGATCAAGAACTCGAAATTTTAGTGGAACAATTTCCAGATGTTGTCACAAGAGCACCAAAAGTTATGGGAGTTTCTAATTTAGGTACACATGGTGTAGATTTAATGATTACTTTTGAAGCCTTGCCACAACAACACTTTGCAGCTCAAAGAACAGTTAATAAAATGATTAAAGAGATTTGTGATAAACACAAGATTGAAATCCCGCTACCACAAATCGTAGTTACGAATAAAAAATAATGAGTGCAAACATTTATAAAGAAAACGACATTTTAGTTTTCAAAAAAAATCATCCTTGTGGTGGAAATAGTTGGAAAGTGTTAAGAGTTGGAGTTGATTATAAGTTAGAATGCACTACATGCAAACGAATAATTATTATTCCACGTTTTGATTTGAATAAAATGGTAAAAAAAACAAAGGAGTGATTCCTTTGTTTTAAATTAAGAATTATGTTATAATTAAAAAATATAAGGAGATAGATATGTTTAAAAAATTTGTTAGCTATTATAAGCCACATTGGAAACTATTTACGGCTGATATTATTGCTGCAACATTAATGGGAGCGATTGATTTAATCTTTCCTGTAGCTTCAAGAAAGGTTTTAAATGAATATTTAAATACAGAAAATATCCATATGCTATACATAATAGCGGCAATTATGATTGGTTTTTTTATTTTGAGATTTTTCTTTTCTTATTTTATTGGTTACTATGGCCATATTATGGGTATTAGAATTGAATCTGATATGAGAAAAGACTTGTTTCATAAGTTACAATTAATGGATTATCAATTTTATGATAAAAATAAAACGGGAGTATTAGTTACTAACTTAACAACTCATTTACATGATATTTCAGAAATGAGTCACCACGCACCCGAAAATCTTTTTATTGCTGGGTTGATGCTTATTGGTTCGTTTATAATGCTAGCTTTAATCAATTGGCAATTAACGTTAATTATTTTTCTATTTATGTTGTTTTTAGTTCTTTTTTCTTTATACAGAAGAAAGAAAATGCTTGAAAGGTTTGCGGAAACTAGAGTTGTTCAAGGAGAACTGGCTGCACGAGTTGAAAGTAGTATTAGTGGGGTTCGTTTAACGCAAGCATACAGCAATAGAGAATATGAAGAAGCAAGGTTTGAAAATTCTAATACTCAATATAAAAAAGCAAGAATTAAAGTATTTAAAGAATTAGCTTTATTTGGAACAGGGAACAATTTTTTAATTAATATGGCTAATTTGGCGGCTTTAGTATTTGGTGGTTTATTTGTTTTTAAAGGACATATCACAATTATTGACCTAACAGCATTCTTCTTATATATTAACTTTTTAATTCAACCTATTAATAGACTAGTTAATTCAATGGAACAAATTCAACAAGGAATGTCTGGTTTTGCTCAGTTTTATGAAGTTATGCAAAAAGAACCAGTTATTGTAAATCCAAAAAATGGTGTCATAAAAGACGAATTTGAAGGTAAGATTGAATTTAAAAATGTTGTTTTTGATTATGAGGAAGAAGATGACGATAAAAAACATTTATTAAACAATTTCAATCTAACTATCGAGCCAGGAAAGAAAATTGCGATTGTTGGGGAAACTGGCGTTGGTAAATCAACATTGTCTAAATTAATCCCCCGTTTCTATGATGTTCAAGATGGAGAAATTTTAGTAGATGAAATTAACGTAAAAGATTACGATATTAGATCTTTACGTTGTGCTATTGGCCACGTTCAACAAGATGTATTTATCTTTTATGGAACAATTAAAGAAAATATTTTATTTGGGCGTCCTGATGCTAGTTTTGAAGAAATTCAAGAAGCGGCTAAAAAAGCTCAAATCCATGATTTTATTGTTAGTTTAGATGATGGTTATGATACGATAGTAGGAGAAAGGGGAGTAAGATTATCTGGTGGGCAACAGCAAAGAGTTTCTATTGCTAGATTATTCTTAAAAAATCCAAAGATATTGTTATTAGATGAGGCTACATCTTCGTTAGATAATATTACTGAAAAACAAATCCAAAAAGCTTTAGATTTACTTGCTTTAAATAAAACAACGATTATTATTGCCCATCGTCTTTCAACAATTAAAAACGCTGATGAAATTATTGTTTTGGGAAAAGACGGAATTATGGAAAGAGGTAATCACGAGGAACTTCTTAAAAATAAAGGTTATTACTTCGATTTATATGAAGCAAGCGTAATGATATAAAACAAAAAAGCACTTAGTTATTTAAGTGCTTTTTTTATAACATTTGTAACTACTAATCCATTTATAACAGCTCTTGAGCCTTCACAAGGTCTATTTTTTAGTTTTAGTTCTCCTTCTTCATTTTCTAAAAACATAGCACTTGATCCACCACCATCAAAGTTGTATGCTCTAAAGCAACCAAAATATTTCATAATTTCAGCCATTTCAGCTCCATTAACTCCAAATGAGCCTTCTTCTGGTTTTCTGCCATCAATAACTGCTAAAACAACATCTTTATTTTCTTTAATTCCTATGATAGTTCTAGGGTGTCTAATTCTAAAGTTACCTTCCATTTGATTATTAAACTTCCCATTATCTAAAACAATACCTTTAAAACCAAAGAAAGAATAAAATTTTCTATATTCTTTTTTTAATTTATATTGCACCATAACAAGATTATAAGGCATAAGCAATGAAGGCTCAAATTCTTGCGATTTGTAATCAAAATGGTAATTACCCCTTGCTTCTTCTAGAAACCTATCAAATTCTTCTGATAAAGAATCAATATAAAAGTTATTTTCTTTAAGTGTATAACTTGTTTTTGCTTTTTGATAATTGAGTTTTTCGAAAATATACATATCAACCATTTCGCCTTCCCCATAAAAATCATTTTCTCCGTTTGGTAAGATTATTCCTTTAACTTGATATAATTTACCTGCAGGAACAATTTCTTTTGGAACGACTTTATGATCTAGGTTTGGTAGGGCAAAATAAAGAGCAATTTCTCCTTTTTTAGGTTTAGTATTTACAGCATTAATCTTAAAAGAAGAAATAGGTAAGTATTTAAAAGGGAGAGTAGAATAAAACAAAGTCGCAGTATGGGCTATGTCAATTTCGGGCAATTCTTCAAACAAGCTATTACTTTCTTCTAAAGAAAAAGCTACAAAATTATTGTCTAAATCAACGCCTAAGTTACCACTCATATTATCCCCATAACTCTTTGTTTTAAAATTGTGTTTTCCTTGAATCACTATACCATCTGGTTGTCTAGGGAAAGGAAGGGCTTCGCCAATATCAAAGAAGTCGTTATTAATAATCGCAAAAGGAATTTCATCAAATTGAAAAAAAGACGTATTAGCAAGAACGAGTAAATGTTCTCTTTCCCAAGTACTATATTTAGTTTTACACATTTGCCTGAATTTTATTTCTTTATTATATGGGATTGTAAGAGCAAAAATGTTTTGGGGATAATATTTGTTTTCATCTATCATCTCATTAGAAATATTAGCTTCACCAAATTTATTTCCTGCTACTGTTCCTTCATAGTTTGTTTTAGTTAATCCTTTAATTTTTTGATATTTGATATTGTGAGGATAAAAAACTTCTTCAACAATCTTTTCAACTTTAAAATCAGCTTTTATTTCTTTGTTCATAATACCTCCTAGAGCTTAATTGTGATGCTAACAGGACAATGGTCACTTCCATAAATATCGTCATGAATTTTGGCGGTTTGAAGGTTATCTTTTAAATCTTCTGAAATTAAAAAATAATCAATTCTCCAACCGATGTTTCTTTCTCTTGCTTGAAATCTATAACTCCACCAACTATATTGGATTTTATTTGGATGAAGATATCTAAATGTGTCAATAAAACCACTATTTAGTAGTTCTGTCATCTTTTCTCTTTCTTCGTTAGTAAAGCCTGCATTTCTTCTGTTAGTGTCGGGATTTCTAATATCTATTTCTTGGTGGGCTATATTTAGATCCCCACAAATAATCACTGGTTTATCTTTCTTTAGTTTTGTAAGGTAAGTTTTTAAAGCATCATTGTATTCCATTCTATAATCTAGACGTTTAAGTTCGTCTTGAGAATTGGGAACGTAAGTATTAATGAAATAGAAATTTTCATATTCTAAAGTTATTAATCTTCCTTCATCTAAATATTTTCCTTCTATGCCGATAGTAGCATTAAGCGGTTTTTGCTTAGTGTAAATTAATGTTCCCGAATATCCTTTCTTTTCAGCATCAAACCAATATTCGTAGTAACCTTCTACATCAAACTCTTTTTGGTCTTCTTGCATTTTAGTTTCTTGAATAGCAAAAATATCAGCATCCATTTCTTTAAAAAAATCAAAAAAGCCTTTTTTAACACAAGCTCTTAAACCATTAACGTTCCATGATACTAACTTCATTTTTATCACCTCAAAGACTATTATAGCAAAAAATAAGAATAATTGTTGTAAAAAGGTATAAAAGTTGTTATAATACACTATGAGGTAAAAATATGTGGTCTCAAGAGACAATTGAAAAAATTAAAAAAAGATTGTTATCTTTACAGTTTACAGATATGAAAATAAAAACAATGTATGAGTATTTGTTTTTAGGTGGGCCTTTTGTAGATGATGATAAGTATTATCGTTTTATTATAGTTAGTTTTAAAAAAGGCAATCATAAACCTATTTTGAAATTTTTTAATGAACTATTTCATGATTCTTTTATTTTAGAAATAGAAGACAATTATGTTTTGTTTTATAAAGAACAACAAATAGACGATATTAAGAACTTAATGTTAAGTGTTATGGAAGACTTCTCTTTGCCTTTTAGGGTATTTGTAAGTAGCAAAGTTAGTAGCGATGATCCGAAAAACTTTTATTTATTGTACAAAGCTTATTGTGATTTTTTAAATAAAGACTATTATGCTTTTTCTTCAAACAAAGAATTAATATTTGAAACTTTTCAAAATAGTAGAGCAAGATTAAAAGAATTAAGACCAATTATTTTAAATAATTGTTATAACGACCACCAAATTATTTTGATTGTAGAAGCATTGATTAATAATGATTTAAACATTAGTCAAGCAGCTAATGAAATCTATTTACATAGAAATACTGTAAATAATAAAATCGATTTGGTTTATCAAGAGACACAGTTAAACATTAGACATTTTACTGATGTTTTAGCGATGTATTTATTGAATTTAGATAAATAATGTGCAATCTGCATATTGAAATATAGGAAAAATTATGCTATAATAAAATATAGAAATTGGGAGGTATTTATGGCGACTATATCGTTTAAGAACTTAAATAAAGTGTACGATGGTAATGTGCACGCAGTTATTGACTTTAACCTAGAGGTAAAAGACAAAGAATTTATTGTTTTAGTAGGCCCTTCAGGCTGTGGTAAAACAACAACACTAAGAATGTTAGCAGGATTAGAGGATATTACTTCTGGTGAGCTTAGAATTGATGACGAAATCATGAATGACGTTGCACCAAAGGATCGTAATATTGCGATGGTTTTCCAAAACTATGCTTTGTATCCGCATATGACAGTTTATGAAAACATGGCTTTCGGATTAAAATTAAGAAAGTTTAGCCGTGATGAAATTGATAGAAAAGTACAAAGTGCTGCAAGCATGCTAGGACTATCATCTTATTTAGACCGTCGCCCTAAAGCTTTATCAGGTGGTCAAAGACAAAGAGTTGCTCTTGGTAGAGCACTTGTAAGAGATGCGAAAGTATTCTTAATGGACGAGCCACTATCTAACTTAGACGCAAAACTAAGAGTTCAAATGAGATCTGAGATTATCAAACTTACTGAAAGTTTAGGAGTTACTACAGTATACGTTACGCACGACCAAATTGAAGCGATGACAATGGCATCTAGAATCGTTGTTATGAAAGATGGTCTTGTTCAACAAGTGGGAACTCCAAAAGATATCTATGACAATCCAGACAATATTTTCGTAGGTGGATTTATTGGTACACCACCAATGAATTTTTTAGAAGGATATGTTTCTGAAAAAGGTCAATTTGTAATTGGTGATCACAAAAAAGGATTCGTTTTAATTGAAGTTCCAAAAGATAAATTTGAAACATTAAAAAGTCAAGGATTTATCGAAAAACCAATCGTTTTAGGTATTAGACCAGAAAACATTTTAGACCAACCAGAAGATCTTAAAAAGCATCCACATTCAATTGTGAAGTTAAAGGTTGACGTAGCTGAGTTATTAGGCGCTGAAACACAAATTTATGGTGTTGTAGCTGGTCAAAACTTAGTTGCTAAAGTTGAAGCTAGAATCGATCTTTATGGTGGAGATGAAGTTGAATTAGCATTAAATATGGATAGATGTCACTTCTTTGATCCTGAAACAGAAGCAAGAATTAA
>DAOSSK010000004.1:8133-30556 GCA_035377365.1 Bacilli bacterium | reverse complement strand
GATAACAGAATTGTTCAAGCTTTACCAACAATTAAGTATGTAAAGGAAAACGGAGGGAAATTAGTACTATTTTCACACTTAGGAAGAGTTAAAACTGAAGAAGATAAAAAAGATTCAAGTTTGGCTCCTGTTGTTAATAGACTATCAGAACTATTAGGTGAAAAAGTAGTATTTGTTTCCGAAACAAGAGGCAAAAAACTAGAAGCAGCTATTAAGAAATTAAAAGAAGGAGAAGTCTTGATGTTTGAAAACACTAGATTTGAAGATCTAGATGGAAACAAAGAGTCTAAGAATAATCCTGAATTAGGTGCATATTGGGCTAGCTTAGGTGATGTTTTTGTAAACGATGCATTTGGTACAGCACATAGAGCCCATGCTTCAAACGTTGGAGTTGCCGCAAACATTAAAGGAGGAGCAGTAGCTGGTTTCTTACTTGAAAAAGAAATTAAGTTTATTGGTGATGCAGTTAATGTTCCTGAAAGACCTTTTGTAGCAATTTTAGGTGGAGCAAAAGTTAGTGATAAGATATCTGTTATCGAAAATTTAATTAATAAAGCAGACAAAATTTTAATTTGTGGTGCTATGGCATATACCTTCTTCAAAGCTTTAGGATATGAAGTTGGAAAATCTAAAGTAGAAGATGATTATGTAAAATACGCAGAAGAACTATTAAAGAAAGCTAAAGGTAAAATTATTTTACCAGTTGATCATTTAGTTGCCAGTGAATTTAGTGCTGATGCAGAAGCTGAATTAGTAGATGTTAAACATACACCAGCTGATAAAATGGGATTAGATATTGGTCCTAAGACTTTAGAAGTATTTAAGAAAGAATTACATGGAGTAAAAACAGTTGTTTGGAATGGTCCTGCCGGAGTATTTGAATTTGAAAAGTTTGCAGCTGGAACTAAAGGAATTTGTGAAGTTTTAGCTAACTTAGAAGGAGCAAAAACTATTATCGGTGGTGGTGATAGTGCTGCAGCTGCAATTAGTATGGGTTATGAAAGCAAGTTCACACATATTTCAACTGGTGGTGGAGCTAGTCTAGAATATTTAGAAGGAAAAGACTTACCAGGAATTACTTGTTTAAACGATAGTGAAAAACCAAAGGAAAAGAAAAAATGCGCAAAAAAATAATCGCTGGTAACTGGAAAATGAATAAAACACGTGACGAAGCTTTACAATTCGTTTACGCTGTTTCAGAAAAACTACCTCATATTGATGAAGTAGATAGTGTTGTTTGTGTTCCGTTCCCTTTACTTAGAACTTTGTGTAAAAGACAAGGAGATAATTTAAGAGTTGGTGCTCAAAATATGCATTATGCAGATAACGGCGCTTATACTGGTGAAATTTCAGCTGAGATGTTAACTACGCTAGGAGTTGCTTATGTTATTATTGGTCATAGCGAAAGAAGAGCTATGTTTAATGAAACAGATGAAACAGTTAATTTAAAAGTTAAAAAAGCTTTTGAAAAAGGATTAATTCCAATTCTATGTGTTGGTGAAACTTTGGAACAAAGAGAAAAAGGCCAAGAGAAAAAAGTTGTTAAAGCACAACTTGAAAAGAACCTTGAAGGGTTAAGCAAAAACGATATTGAACATTTAGTTATTGCTTATGAACCAATTTGGGCTATTGGCACAGGAAAAACTGCAAGTGCTGCACAAGCTGAAGAAATGTGTGCTTACGTAAGAGAAGTTGTAAAAGACTTATATGGAACAGCAGCTGATAAAATGCGTGTTCAATATGGCGGATCAGTAAAAGTTGACAATATCAAAGAAATTTTATCAATGCCTAATATTGATGGTGCATTAGTTGGTGGTGCTAGCTTAAAAGCAGATGATTTTGTTAAGCTTGTAGAAGCAGGCGTTGGAAAATAAAGATAAAGAAGGCTCTTTAAAAGAGCCTTTTATTATAAGTTTTAATTGACAAATAAGTCAAATTATAGTAAAATGACAAGGTGCGGTAAAGAGCAGCACTTATTAGTTATTTTTAAAATAATATCCTTAAGAGGTAGTTAGTAATCTAGCTGCTTAGGTGAACACTTTTGATACGATTTTTAAAAGTAATTTGATAGGATTCTTTACTATTTTAAAAGAAAAGGAGGAATGAATATGGCACGTTACACAGGACCGGTATGGAAGAAATCTAGAAGATTAGGTTATTCTATTTTGGAAACGGGAAAAGAGTTTGGAAGAAGAAATAGTGGTTCTTTTAGAAGAACATATGCACCTGGCCAACATGGACAAAAGCGTAAAAAGCAATCTGAATACGGATTACAATTACAAGAAAAACAAAGAGTACGTTTTGTTTATGGCTTAAATGAAAAGCAATTTCGTAAGACTTTTGATTATGCAGCTAAAATGGAAGGCCAACAAGGCGAAAACTTCTTAAAACTATTAGAATCTCGTTTAGACAATGTAGTTTATAGAATTGGCTTTGCTAGTACTAGACGTCAAGCTCGTCAATTAGTTAACCATGGACATATTTTAGTGGATGGCAAAAAAATAGATATTCCATCATATCTAGTTCAACCAGGTCAAACTGTTTCATTAAAAGAAAAATCAAGATCTCTTGATATTGTTAAAGAAGCTTTAGAAGCTATGCAATCAAGAAAACCTTACGTCGAATTTGATGAAAACAATCAAGCAGGTAAATTCGCAAGATATCCTGAAAGAGATGAATTCTTAACAGACATTAATGAAACATTAATTGTAGAGTTCTATAACCGTTAGAATGAAGAATAATCTGCTTAATGCAGATTATTTTTTTATAAATTAAGTAAATTTAATGTATAATATAAAAGGTGATAAAATGATTTATTTTGATTATGCAGCTACAACTCCAGTAGATAAGGAAGTATTAGAAACATATATTAAAGCTAACCAAAACTTTTTTGGTAATTCAACTGCTTTACACAAACTAGGAATAGAAGCGGAATATATGCATCAAAAAGCAAAACAAGAAATGCTTGCTTTATTTAAACTAGAAAAATATGAAGCAATCTATACTATGAACGCAACTGAAGCTAATAACATAGCTATTTTTGGTGTTGTAAGAAAAGCAAAAGCAGGAAGAATTATCACAACTTCTATAGAACATCCTTCTGTAAAAAATGTTATGAAAGAACTTGAAAAAGAAGGTTATGATGTTGTTTATCTAAATGTAAATGAAGAAGGTTTAATTTCTTTAAATGATTTAGAAAAGGCAATGACTAAAGATACTTTATTAGTATCAATTATAGGCATTAATAATATTATAGGTTCAATTCAAAACATAAAAGAGATATCTAAAATAGTAAAAAAATACCCTAAAGCAAAATTACATGTAGACTTAGTTCAAGCAATTGGACGATCAGATATCGATTTTGAAGATATTGATTTATTTACTTTTAGTTCACACAAGATTTATGGACTTAAAGGACTAGGGGTTTTATGTTTTAAAAGCAATATTGACTTAGTGCCGATTTTATATGGTTCTAGTGTTCAATTAGGATTAAAACCTGGAACAGTAGATGTTCCTAGTATTATCGCCAATACTAAAGCTTTAAAATTGTTATTGCAAAGCCAAGATAAAAATTATGACTATGTAAGAAAATTGAATTTGTTATTAAGAAAAGAAATAGAACAATTACCGATTTTAATAAATTCACCTAAAAATGCTAGTCCATATATATTAAATATTTCTTTACCTAACTTAAATGGAGAAACTGTTCAAAGATTATTAGAAGAAAAAGGATTTATTGTTGGGACAGGATCTAGTTGTTCGTCTAAAGCTAAAGAAGTAGAACCTACATTATATGCAATTTTTAAAGATGAAAAAAGAGCAAACAATTCAGTTAGAATTAGTTTTTCTTATCATAATAAAGAATCAGATGTTTTACAACTAACTAAAGCTTTAAAGGAGATTGTCAATGTATAATATTATTTTAGTAAGATATGGAGAAATGACTTTAAAAAAAGCTAATTACAAAGAGTTTTTAAAAGCAATTAATGCTAATATTAAAAGAAAATTAAAGCGATTTTCAAAACTTCAGTTTAGTAATACTGATTATCGTTTTTATATTCATTTAAATGGCGAAGATTATTTAGAAGTTATTAAAGCATTGGATACTATCTCGGGTTTAGCTAGTTATAGTCCTTGTCTTAAGGTAAATTCTGATTTAGAAGAAGTGGCTAAACAAAGCATTTTTTTAATAAAGGAAGAAAACTTAGAAAGAAAAACATTTAAAGTTGAAACCAAAAGAAGCAATAAAACTTATCCCTTAACATCACAGGAAATAACACAAAAAGTAGCTGGTTTAATTTTAAAAGAAATTAAAATAGAAGTAGATGTTCATCATCCTGACTTTGTTTTAAATATTGAGTTAAGAAATGAAGGAACATATATCTATTTGCGTAATTATTTAGGGATGGGAGGCCTTCCTGCTGGTACTGGTGGAAATGGTTTACTTATGATGAGTGGAGGAATTGATTCTCCTGTTGCTGGTTTTCTTGCATTAAGAAAAGGAATAACATTAAAAGCAATTCATTTTGCATCTCCCCCACATACTTCAAACCTATCATTACAAAAAGTGGTAGATCTTACAAAAGAGATATCTAAATATAGTGAATTTGAAGAATTAGAACTATTAGTAGTACCATTTACTGAAATACAAATTGCAATTCAAAAGTATTGCAATCCTATCTACTTAATAACTTTGATGAGAAGGGCAATGTATAAAATAGCGGAGCAAGTTGCTTTAAAAGAAGGAATGAGTGTTATTGTAAATGGGGAAAGTGTAGGTCAGGTTGCAAGTCAAACTGTGGAGAGTATGATGGTAGTAAACGAAGTTACCAATTTTCCTGTTATTAGACCACTAGTTGCTTATGATAAACAAGAAATAGTAGATATAGCTAAGAAAATAAATACTTACGATGTTTCGATTTTACCATATGAGGATTGTTGTACAGTGTTTGTGCCTAAACATCCAGTAATTCGTCCTAAAGTAGAAATAGCAAAAAAAGAAGAAGAAAAGTATGAAATGAACCAGTTAATAAAAGAAGCAGTAAGTAATATTAAACGAATTGCTTTAAGTTATAATGAAGAGTATTTTGTGGGAGGGGAGGATAAAGATAAATATGAAATCTAATGAAACGATTAATCAAGATTTAGAAACGAGAATGAGAGAAATAGATATCAAATTAGAAGAAAATGCCGTTAAGCAAGAACAATATATTATGGGCTATGATAATATTGATGAAGAAGAGTACCTTACTTTAAAAGAAGAAGAGCAAGAATTAAAGGAAGAAAAGAAAGCAATCAAAAAAACAATCAAACTATCAAGACCTAAAAAATGGTACGAAGAGATATCTGCTTTAGCTTATGTTTATGCTATTATTCAAATTATTGTTTCTAGTAGATTAGTTATGCCTTATTTAACATCTTTCTTAACAGATATTATTTTTCCTGCTTTAGGAGATCAAGCAAATACTAATTTTGGTGCCTTTGTAATTATTTTAGGGCCATTACTATTATCTTTACTAATTACTATTATAATTTTTTTATCAATGTTACCATTTAAAAACAAAAGAAAAGCATGGGCAGTTATTTTAGTTTTACATACTTTATCTGCTTTAACTTCAGTTTTTGTTTTAATAAAAATATATAATCAGGTGATTTAAATGGAAGAAATTAGATCAGTTAATAATCCTTATATTAAATATTTAAAATCTTTAAAACAAAAAAAGTATCGCAAAGAACATAAAATGTTTTTAGTTGAAGGATATCATTTAGTTGAAGAAGCAGCTAAAGCTAAAGTTTTAGATGCGGTTTTGGTGATAGATAAGAAAGAACAAATACAAGGAGTTAAAAATTATTTAATTAATAGTGATATAATTGAAGATCTTGCAAGCACTATAACGCCCCAAAATATTATTGGAGTTTGTTCTATAAAACAAAAAAAGGACATAACATCAAGTAAAGTTTTAGTATTAGATGAAATTCAAGATCCTGGTAATTTGGGAACTTTAATTAGAACAGCAATAGCTTTTGGTTTTACTGACATTGCAGTTAGTAATAACACTGTAGATACCTACAATGACAAAGTTATTAGAGGAACACAAGGAATGTTATTTAGAGCTAACTTTATGGAAGTAGAAGTCAAGGATTTCCTGTTAGATTTAAAAGCAAAAGGTTATAAAGTAATTACCACTAGTTTAGGTGAAGATGTTGTTACACCAGATGCACTTCCTAAAGTTAAAAAAAGTGCTTTAGTTTTAGGGAACGAAGCACGAGGAGTAAGTAAAGAAGTTTTAAGTTTAGCTGATTTTAAAGTTACGATTCCGATGGATGATGTTGTTGAGAGTTTGAATGTAGGGGTTGCTGGCGGGATAATGATGTATCTTTTAAGTAACAATAAGTAAGTTAATATAGCATATAAAAGTCAGGAATTTAATTTCCTGATTTTTTAATAAAAGTTATATGATTTATAAAACATTGACAATATTAATAAAAACGCTTATAATTAAAATATCAGAAAGTTAAGAGGAAACTATTATAAAAACTATTAAATTATTAATTGTATTATTTGTGTTCAGTTTTATGAGTCTTTTTGTTGTAGGGTGTAGTTGTACAAAGAATAAAATACCTGATGAAAAATCAATAATTGAAAAAATAATAGGCTCTAAAGGTGGTATGGTAGGAGATGTTGAAAGCAGTATAGCTTTAAATATTCCTAAAGGTGCTTTAGATAAAGAAGACAAAAATAACTGCTTTATACAAAGATAAAGAAGACGAAATATCTGAAACATCATTAATGAACTTTTTGGGTGCAGCAGAATTCGGCCCCTCAGGAACAGTATTTAAAGAACCAGTAGAAGTTAGTATGAAACTAACTAAAGTTCCTAACGGCTCTGAAATATCTGTTTTTTGTTATGACGAAGAAAACAAAATTTGGGATTATGTAACTGAAGCAACATGTGAAGGTGATATAGCAAAATTTAAAGTTACTCACTTTTCTACATACAAATGTCTTGATATTGGTAAAGCAACATTAGAACACTATATAGACTTAGTTTATGAGGCTTATGCAACTGGAAAACCCGATTCTTGGATTACTTCTACATACCTAGATTATCTACTTAATGAAAAACATTTTATGCATTATTATCAAGAATTCTGTGGTTTATATTATGAGCCATGTGGTGTGTTGATATCGGGTATGTATCATTTAAATGGTAAAGAAGGGAACCCAGATGAACTAGTTTACTTACATGGTGAAAGTAGCACGATAGGAAACTGTATGGGGGTTGGCAAAGTTGCTAGTCTTTTATCTAGCTATCAAGAATGTAAGAAAGGTACGAAAGGCGAGCAATCTGAAGAAATAAACAAACAAGAGATTGTTCATATTATGGTTTCTATCCATTATAAGATAATTACACCAACAGTTGATTTAAGTGCAGCAAAAACACAACTTAAAAAAGGTGAAAGTGAAACAGTTGAAGTTTATTGCCATCACCCTAAACCTACTAATCCAATCTATCCAGACTTCCCACTTCCTAGTTATACATTAATAATACCTGATGGATTAGAACACTATACAGTAAGCACTCAAGAATTCACTACAAAAAGCAATGGAAAAGCTAAGTTTAAAGTAACATCAAAAGGTACCGGAGAAGAGACAATTCAAGTAATATTTGTAGTTATAGATCCAGCTTATACTCGCTCAAGTGGAGGATATGAGTTTGAGGTGCGTGTTGATTCAGAAATAACTTTTGGTGTAGACGAAGGCTACATAATTACTGGCTGCGTTGAAGAGGAACTAGAATTCGATTTTAAATTTTTCCCATATGTACTTCCTCATACAATTCTTGAACAGGGTTTTTTCAAAATAAAAGTTAGTTATGATTTTGATGGTAATATTTTTGAAGAAGAAGATAAAGGGATGAGTGGCACAATTTATTTTAGAAACTTTAATATCAATATCACCACAAATAGATCTGTTTGCCAAGAAATAACTGACGAAGGGACACCTATTAGAGAAGAAATTTACTATAAACCACCAGAAATTACACCAGTTGACGTAATAACATGTGAATTTACAGGCCCTTTAAATGGGACATTCCCTGAATTAGCTATATTTCATGAACCATCCAATAGCATTGCTGAAATTGTGGGGACTTTTTCTGGTGACTGGTGGGATAACGAAGAATACACAATAGGGATTTTGCTTGGTTCAAATATAATGGGTGACAATCTTTTTATGGATTTTGAATTTGTTGAAGGAACTAGAACGGTAACTAAAAACGAATTTAAAGATACAATTATATTCTTTTTCATAGGAGAGAAAATAGGTGACAATATAGAAAAGACCACACAAACAATCACAATTCAAAAAAAGAACAGCGATTAAAAATAAGATAGAGAAAGGTTAAGAATTTAAATTCTTAACCTTTTGTTTAAATTAAATATTATTTTATCGATATTCATTTGACATCTTAAAAATGTTTTGTTATAATAATAAAAACTGGAGTGAGTTTCTCGCTCCTTTAATTTTGAAGGAGGTGTTTTTTTGAAAATCACAAAAGAAATTAAAGAATTATGCCAAAGAAGAGCAGAAGAATTAGAACTTGAATTTAAGGAAGTTGTTTTTGTAAGAGAAAGCGGCATGAGTATTTTAAGAGTTATTGTTGATAAGAAGGGTAAGTTAACTACTGATGATTGTAGTGACTTAAGTATGTTAATTAGTGATGATTTAGATATGTTAGATATCGAAATTGAAAATTATTATTTAGAAGTAACATCTCCAGGTATTGAAAGGAAACTAGAGTTTAGCGAATTAAATGAAGTACTTGGTTCATATGTTTTTGTAAAACTGTATCGTAAAATTCAGGGAGAAAAAGAGTTTTATGGGGATTTAGTTAGTTATGAAGAAGACAAAGTTACTTTGAAGATTAACTTTAGTGGTAGATTTAAGAATGTTGAATTTGAAAAAAAGGATATTGCTTTAATTAGATTAGCAATTAAATTTTAGGAGGGGTATAAATGATTAGTAAAAGTTTTTTTGAATCGTTAGAAGAAGTAGCATTTGATCGTGGTTTAGCTATTGATGATGTTTTAAAAAGAGTGGAAATTGCGATGGCTGGTGCTGCTAAAGATAATGGTTATAGTGGTGAAGTTAAGATAGATTTAGAAGAAGGAAAAAACAGAGTTAGATTTTTTGAATATTTATATGTAATTGATGGGGAAGAAATCCCAGCCGAAGAAAGAACTAAAGGACAAATTACTTTAGAACAGGCAGAAGCATATACAAAAAGTCCAAAAGTTGGTCAAACAATTAAAAATGAAGTTGACTTTTCTAAATTCTCTCAACGTTCAGCTCAAAAATTTAAAAATATGTTTATTAGCGGACTTAAAGAATTAGAAAGAGAGTATGCATATCGTCATTTTCATAGTAAGATTGGTGAAATTGTAACAGCTACAATCATCTCTAATCAAAATGATTTTATTGGATTTGATTTAGGTAAAAATACAATTTCATATATGCCAATAGCTGAAGGTTTGCCGGAAGAAACATATGAAATTGGTGAAAGCAAAAAGGTTTATATTATTAAAGTAGACCAAACTACCAAAGGCCCTAAAGTATATTTATCAAGAAAGAATAAAGAAATTGTTCGTAGATTATTCGAGATGAATATACCTGAAGTAAAGGATGGAACAGTAGAAATTGTTAACTTAAGTCGTGATCCAGGCAATAGAAGTAAAGTTGGAGTTTTAAGTAAAGACCCTAATGTAGATCCTAAAGGAGCATGTGTTGGAAATTCTGGTTTTAGAGTTAAAACAATCAATATGGCTTTAAATGGTGAGAAAATAGATATCTTCACTTGGAAAGAAGATCCAAAAGAATTAGTAGCAGAAGCATTACTTCCAGCTGAAACAGTTAAAGTTTTCGTAGATGAAAAAGAAAAGTCAGCGCTAGCGATTGTAGAAGATGATCAGTTTTCACTTGCAATTGGTAGAAACGGACAAAACGTTCGTTTAGCTGCTTATGCAATTGGTTGGAAAATAGATATCAAAACTGTTTCAGTTGCTAAAACGGAAGGTTTATTATAAGAGGTTCTATGAAAGTAAGAAAAGAGCCAATCCGTAAATGTCTAGCAACAGGGATGAGATTTTCTAAAAAAGATCTTGTACGTATCGTTAGGACACCAGAAGGAGAGATAAAAATCGACCAAACAGGAAAATTGAATGGTCGTGGCGCTTATCTTTCTAAATCTTTAGAAGCTATTAAATTAGCAAGAACAAAAAATATAATTGGTAGAGCATTAGAAGTTGAAATCCCGGAAGCTATTTATGAACAGTTGTTTCAAATTGTAGGTGATAAGGATGGAAAAAATTAGTGCCTTACAAGTACTAGGTCTAGCGAATAGAGCTAATGAATTAGTTTTAGGTTATGACCCAGTTTTATCAAGTATTCAGAAAAATAAAATAAAACTAGTTTTAGTTGCTAGTGATGCATCAAACAAAACAAAAGATACTTTTTCTAAAAAATGTTTCTTTTATAAAATTGAGATTTTAGAAGTATTTACTAGCGAAGAACTAAGTCAAGCTCTTGGTAGAAAAGTGAAAATAGTTGGCATTAAAGACCAAGGGTTTGAAAAATTAATAAAAAAAAGAATTGAGGTGAAATAATGGTTAAAGGATTCACAGTCAGAGAAATTTTGGAAATCCTTGAGGATAATCCTAAAGTTACCAAAGAAGGCTTATTTGATGACTTATATAATGTAATCTATACGGTAAAGGAAATCACTTTAGATACGGTAGTTCCTGAAGCAATATGTAAGAACTTAGGTAGAAAATATGGTCAAGAAATTAAGAAAACAAAGAAGCCTAAGAAAGAAACTCCAAAAGAAGAACCGAAGCCAGAACCTAAAGCAGAACCAAAACCTGTTGTAGAGGATAAAAAAGAAAAAGTTGAGGAAAAGCCGAAAGTAGAAGCTAAGCCTGCTCCAACAAAAGAAGAACCAAAACAAAAGGTTGAAGTTCCAAAGTCAAAACCAGAATCAAAGAAAGAAACTCCAAAAGAAGAACTACAAGAAGAATTTGCAGATGAAGATGAAGTTGAACTTTCTAAAGTTTATGATGATAAATATGATGAATATGAAGTAGAAACAAAAACATATACAAGATTAAAGAACGTTAAGAAAAAAAGAAAAGTAACGCAAAGACAAAGTAACGTTTCTGGTTCGAAAAAAGCCGACGAGAATGTTTTAATCTACACACCTGGTATGACTGTGGCGCAAATTGCTGATGGTTTAACTGTTTCAGTTGGAGAAATAGTAAAGAAATTGGTAATGTTAGGTTATATGTATAATGCAACTGCAGCTTTAGATAAAGATTTAGCTGAACTTTTAGCTGAAGATGCAGGGTTTATTTTAAAAGAGAAAATCTTAGAGGATATTACTAAATTTGAAGAAATGAAAATTGAGGATAATCCAGAAGACTTAGTATCAAGAAGTCCTATTATTACAATAATGGGGCATGTTGACCATGGAAAAACAACATTGTTAGATACAATTAGAAATACAAGAGTTACTGCTTCTGAAGCTGGTGGAATTACGCAACATATCGGTGCTTATCAAGTAGAAAAGAGTGGTCGTAAAATTACATTTATTGACACTCCAGGTCATGCCGCTTTTACTGAAATGAGAGCTCGTGGAGCACAAGTAACAGATATTGTTGTTTTAGTTGTAGCTGCAGATGATGGCATTATGCCTCAAACTGTAGAAGCAATTGATCATGCTAAGGCAGCTAAAGTTCCTATTATTGTAGCTATCAATAAAATGGATAAGCCACAAGCACATCCGGACCAAGTATTGCAAGAATTAACTAAATATGGTTTAGTTCCAGAAGTATGGGGCGGAGATACAATTTGTGTTCCAATTTCTGCTTTAAAAGCTCAAGGAATTGAAGAGTTATTAGAAATGATTTTATTAACAGCTGATATGCTTGAACTAAAAGCAAATCCGAATCGTTTAGGAATTGGTACAGTTGTAGAGGCTAAACTTGATCGTGGTCGTGGTCCGGTTGCAACACTACTTGTAAGTAACGGTACGATTAAGATTGGAGACCCAATTGTAGTTGGAACTACTTATGGTCGTATTAGATCAATGACTGACGAGAAGAGTAAGTTGTTAACTAGCGCAGGACCAGCTAAAGCAGTAGAAATTACTGGTTTATCAGATGTGCCTGAAGCTGGTGATCACTTTATGGTATTTGATGATGAAAAAACTGCTCGTTTAGTAGCAGAAGAAAGAAATATTCGTAAAACAGATGCTGAATTAAGTGCAGGAGCAGTTAGTTTGGTAAGTGCTTTAAGTGATGACAAAGAATTAAACTTAATTATTAAAGGTGATGTTCAAGGCTCAATCGAAGCTTTAAAATCTTCATTACAAAAAATTGATGTTGATGGAGTTAAGATTAATATTATTAGAACTGGTGTTGGTTCAGTTACAGAAACGGATATTGCTCTTGCAAGTACGTCTGGTTCAATTATTATTGGTTTTAATATTCGTCCTCGTGCTAATATTTTAGATTACGCAAAAGAGAAAAATATCGAAGTTAGATTATATTCTGTTATCTATAAGTTGTTAGAAGATATCGAAGAAGCGATGACTGGTATGTTAGATCCAGAATATGAAGAAAAAGTTATCGGTGAAGCAGAGGTTAGAAATACTTTCAAAGCTTCTAAAATTGGAACAATCGCTGGTTTGTATGTAACTAATGGTGTAATTAATAATGGTGATAGTATTCGTTTAATCCGTGATTCAATTGTTATTTATAATGGAAAAATTGGTTCTTTAAGAAGATTTGATGATGATGTGAAAGAAGTAAGAGAAGGCTTTGAATGCGGACTTACAATTAAAAATTTCAACGATATTAAAGAAGGCGATTTAGTAGAAACATATAGAATGGTTGAGGTAAAGTGAAATGTCTTATAAACAAGAAAGATTAGAAAGACAAATCGAAAGAGAACTTGGAACTATTCTCCTTGGTGAAACTAAAGATCAAAGATTAAGATATGTAACTATTACAAAGGTGAGATTAAATGGGGACTATTCTTTAGCTACTGTTTACTATACGATTATGGGAAAAGAAGACCAAATTGAAAACACAAAGAGAATTTTAGAAGAAGCTAAAGGTTTCTTAAGATCAACTTTAAGTAAAAAATTGAAATTGAGAAAAACTCCAGAGTTAATCTTGCAATATGACGAATCAATGGAATACGGAGAAAGAATAGAAAACATTTTAAAAGATTTGAAGAAATAGGTGAACTATGGATTTAAATAGTAAGCTAAATCTTATCCCTCATAAACCTGGTTGTTATCTAATGAAAGATAAAATGAATGAGGTTATATATGTAGGGAAAGCAAAGAATTTATATAATCGTGTTCGTTCTTATTTTACTGGCGTTAATAATTTAAAAAACACTAAGTTAGTTGAAAATATTGTAGATATTGAATATATAATTACTTCAAATGAAACGGAAGCATTTCTATTAGAAATAAGCTTAATTAAAAAGTATGATCCAAAATATAATATAGCTTTAACTGACGATAAAACATATCCTTATATTTTAGTTACTGAGGAAAAACATCCACGTATTTTATATACAAGAAACTTAAATTATAAGGGCAAGTTTTACGGACCATACCCTAATGCCGCCAGTGCAAGAGAAGTTGCAGATATCTTAAATGCTATTTTTCCTTTGAGAAAGTGCAAGAAACTACCAAAAGAAGTTTGCCTTTATTACCATATAGGACAATGTCTTGCCCCTTGTGTAAATAAAGATATAAACGAAGATAGTTATATTACTTATAAAAAGGAAATTGATAGTATTTTAACTGGCAATATTAACGAGGAAGTTAAAACTTTAAAACAAAAGATGAATCAAGCAAGTTTAAATTTAGAATATGAAAAAGCATTAAGCTATAAAAAGTCAATTGATGCTTTAGAAAATCTAAAAATAAAACAAGCAGTAAGTATTAATATTGTAGATACTGATGTGTTTGGTTATGCTTTAGAAGATGGTTCTTTAAGTATCCAAGTCTTTCATATCCGTAAAGGGATGGTTGTAGAAAGAGATGGAGCTTTACTTGATGTTTTAGGCAATTTTGAAGATGTGTTTAGTGGTTATATCGATAATTTTTATTTCTATCAAAATAATCCATTACCAAAACAAATTCTAATTCCAAATTTAAAGTTAGATTTCTTTAATAAAGAATTAAACAAATTAGTATTTATTCCTAAAAAAGGGAAGAAAAAGGATTTATTGGAACTTGCTTGTAAAAATGCTTTAGAAAAATTAGAATTTTTAAAGAAGAAAAAAGAAAGTGAGTATCAAAAAACAATTGTTGCGATGAATGAGTTATCTAAATTATTAGGTTATGATAATTTAAGGACTATTGAAGCTTTTGATAACTCGAATCTACTAGGAACAAACCCAGTAAGCGCAATGGTTTATTTTAAAGATGGTAATCCAGTTAAAGACAACTACCGAAAATATAAAGTTAAATATGTTGAGGGTGCTAACGATGTTGCTACAATGCAAGAAGTTGTTTATCGTAGATATCTAAAATTAAGAGATGAAGAAAAAGAATACCCTGATTTAATTGTAATTGATGGGGGAAAAGCTCAAGTTGATGGTGCTGTAGATATCTTAAAACAACTAAGATTATCAATTCCTGTTATTGGTTTAGTAAAAGACAAAAACCATAAAACAGATCGCATTTATTATCAGGACAAAGAAATAACAATTAGTAAAAATGGAAACTTATTTAAACTTTTAGAAAGAGTTCAAGAAGAAGTTCATCGTTTCGCAATTACTTTTTTTAGGAAAACCCAAAGATCAAACTTTTTAATAACTTCATTAGATGATATTAAAGGTTTATCAAACAAACAAAAACAAGAGATTCTAAAGATAATCGGCGATGAAGACTTTAGAGTGAAATTAGATGAGATGAAATTAAAAGAAGATATAGAATTAGCTGTTTTAGATGCATTGGAGGAGGAGACATGGAAATAAGAGGAAGAGTTATAGATACAATTCCTAGTTTAAGAATAATTAAAGTAGAAACAAGAGATAGAATGTATTATGTCTACCTTTCAAGAAAAATGTTTAGAGATTTTGGTCCATATTTTTATGAAACCCCATATGCGTCTATGGAAGTTGATAAAAAAGAAATTCATGGTCAATATTCATGTTATCATTTAAAGTCATTTACAAAAATTATTAAACATATTCGCAGGGAAAGAAAAGTTTTCTTTGATATTGTTGAGATTCAAGATTCTATTAAAGATATTATTAATCGTAAAGAAAATATGTTGTTTTTAGATTTAGAATATTCTTTACCTAGTAGTAGGGGATATCGTGAAAAATTTATTGAGATTATTCAATACGGATTAGTTTTATATGATAAAGATGGTAAAAAGATTTTAGAAGATCAATCGTTGGTAAAACCAAATAAAAAAAGTTCTTTAAATAAACAAACTTTAAATTTTGTTAATCGAGAATTTAAAGAATTCAAAGATGGAGTTGATTATATAGTTTTCTATCAAACGTTCGAACAACTATTGGAAAAATATAATCCTAGAATAGTTGTTTGGGGCAATAATGATGTTCCTACACTAGAAAAATCTTTTAGAATAAATCATTTAAGACCGCTAAATATTAGAAAAAGAAGTCTTAATTTAATGCAATTAATTAAAAATTATTATGGTATGAAAAATGATTTAGGTTTGTTTGAAACATATGAACTTGCAACTAAAACTAAATTAGAACCCCAAACTCACGATGCTTTTGAAGATGCAGTTATCTTAAAAGGAGTTTATGATTTATTTAAAAAAGATATAAATAAAAAGAGGATTTAGAATAATCCTCTTTTTTATTGTTCAATAATTACGGGAATAATTAATGGTTTTCTTTCTGTTAATTCGAAGATGTAAGTACTTAATGTTGAAACAAGCAAAGCACTTAAATCTTTTTTATTGTATTTTGATGAAGTAGCAATATAATTATCTAAAGTTTTTAAAGCGCGTTCTTCGATTTTTTGTAATAAATCATCAGACTCTTTAGCATAAATAAAACCCCTAGTAATTATTGATAGTTCTCTCCTTAGTTTATATTTTTCATCTAAACTAAGAACGATAGATAACAATCCTTCTTCTGATAGATGTTTTCTTGTCTTAATGATTTCTGGATCAACGATATTTCTTTTACTATCAATATAAATGTTACCAGTTGTAATTTTATCTGTAATACTTGCTCCATCTTTAGTAATTGTTAGGACATCGCCATTTTCTAAAATAAAGATATTTTCTTCTTTAACTCCAACTCTTTCAGCTGTTTTACTATGTTCTTTAAGCATCGCATATTCACCATGGATAGGAACAAAGTATTTTGGTTTTGTAAGGGCAAGCATAATTTCTTGTTCTGTTTTACTAGCATGACCAGTAGTGTGGGTGTCTGTTAATGGGCTATCTACAATAACTCTTGCACCTCTTTTATATAGTTTATTAATAGTATCATAAATATTAAGTTCATTTCCTGGAATTGCACTTGATGAGAAAATAATAGTATCTCCTGGTTCAATTTGGATAGTTTTATGAGTGCCATCAGCTATTCTTGATAATGCCGCAAAAGGTTCTCCTTGAGATCCAGTACATAAAATTGTTATTTGATTATTTGGAATATGAGGGAACTCCCTTGCGTGAATAAATGTTCCTTTAGGAGCTTCAATATATTTTAACTGTTGAGCAACGTTGATATTTTTTTCCATACTTCTACCAAAAGCTACAACTTTTCTTCCGTATTCAACTGAAGCAGAAATCATTGTTTGTAATCTATATACGTTTGAGGCAAAGGTAGCTATAATAACTCTCCCTTCAATTGTTTCAAAGATAGTTCTTATACTTTCTGCAATTGCCTTTTCTGATAAAGAAAAGTCTTCAATTTCTGAACCAGTACTATCAGAAAGCAACAATAAAACACCTTCTTTTTGATATGAAGTAATTTTTTCAAATTCTGCTGCATCACCAATTGGAGTAAAGTCAAATTTAAAGTCGCCAGTATGAATGATATAGCCTAATTTAGTTTTAATTGCCATGCCAAAAGCATCAGGAATACTGTGATTTACTAGAAAGAAAGAAATGATAAAGTTATTAAAAACATAAACAGAATCACTTCTATATTCTATTAAGTTGATATCTACACCACTAAATTCTTTCATCTTATTTTTTATAAGTTCATAAGCTAAACCTGAGGCATAGACTTTGGGAATCTTAACAGCTCTTAATAGATAAGGAATTCCTCCAATATGGTCTTCGTGGCCATGAGTAATAAATAAGCCAATAATTCTATGTTCGTTTTCTTTTAAGTAAGTAAAGTCGGGAACGATATAATCAACCCCAACATTTTCGTTGGAAAATAAAACGCCAGAATCAATTACTAATAGCTCGTCAGCTATTTCAATACAATATAAGTTTTTTCCTACTTCACCTAAACCACCTAAAGCGAAAACTTTGATATCTTTACTATAGAGATTTTTCTTTAATGGCAAATTGTTTTTATTTATCATTTTGCCTCCTTTCATAAATTAGTCCATTTTTACCGGACTTGAATTTTCGGGTATACCAAAAGGATCTTGTGCATTGATTCTATCAATAAATAAGATTCCTTGTAAGTGATCATATTCGTGTTGAAATACTACCGCAATATAATCTTTTAATTTTAATATTACTTGTTTAATTTCTTTTGCTTCAAAATCATAAAGATTAGTTCTAACAGTTATTTTCTTTGGTCTAAAGATTAGTCCTTGCACATCTCTATCAACAGATAGACAGCCTTCCCCAGTTGGTAGATATGTAGTTTCTACTGATTCGCTAATAATTCTCGGATTAATTACATAATATTCATGAAGAACTTTATTCTCATCATAAGCTTTAATTCCAAAGATTTTTTTAGAAACACCGATTTGGGGGGCAGCTAAGCCTACTCCAGGACGTAAAGCATATTTTTCAATAGCCTCTTTATTATAACTATTATCTAAATATTCTTTAATTAAATTTAAAGTTTCTAAATCTTCTTCATTTAAAGGTAAAGTAACATTTTTAGCTTTTAATCTTAAGATTTCATTATCTTGTTTATTTTCTTCTTTTAAAATATTTTCATATAAAATCATTTTATCACCTTTATCTATTTTACCAAAACTACAATATAAAAGCAAACAAAGTATGTTTGATTAAGATTATTTGTGTTATAATATTAATACTATGAAGTTAATTAAGTATGTAAAAGAAGGGCTTAATCTTGAAAGAAAACTTGCGAAAGTTTTAATTAAAACAGGCCAAATTGAAGTTAATAATAAAGTAATCTTAGACCCAGCAATAAACTTAAAAAAAGACGATAAGATATCTTATTTAGGCGAATTGATAGATTATAGGGAATATGAATATATTGCTTTGTATAAAAAGGAAGGTTATGTTTCTAGTAGAAATGACGAAAAGGCGCCTTCTCTTTTGAACTTGATTACTGATGAACGTTTAAGAAAAAGACTGAAGATTGTAGGTAGATTAGATACTGATACTTCTGGTTTAATCTTTTTAACCGATGATGGAGATTTTATTCATAAAGTAACTTCACCCAAAAAGGAAATTGAAAAGGTTTATTATGTTGAGTTAGAAAAGGAAATTACAAAAGAAGATATCTTTCAATTAGAAAAAGGAGTTTTAATTAAAGAAAAAAATACCGAATATCTTACGAAACCAGCAAGATGTATGATATTAACTGAAACAAGTGTTTTGCTTGCGATTGTAGAGGGAAGACATCATCAAGTAAAGAAGATGATGAGAGCTGTAGGTAACGAAGTGACTTTATTGAAAAGAGAAAAGATAGGTCCTATTGATTTAGAAGGGCTTGATCCTGGTTGTTATCGTTATTTAACTGAAAAAGAGATTAAATATTTTAAAAACAATTAAAAATATTGCGCTGTTAAGTTTTTTTACTTGACAGTCTTTTTTAATTATGGTATAATCATTTCTAGTTATGGAGGTATATATGGTTAAATTAAGACTACAAAGATTAGGTGCTAAAAAGAGACCGTATTATCGTATTGTAGCAACTGAATCTTCGAATCCTAGAGATGGTAGATTTATCGAGATTATAGGAACTTATCATCCTATCGAAAAGGACGAACTTAAAATTAACGAAGAAAAAGCTTTAAAATGGCTTCACAATGGTGCACAACCGACAGACACAGTTAAGTCGCTGTTCACTAAAGTAGGACTTATTGAAAAGTTTACTGAAGAAAAGAAAGCTAAGAGGGCATAGCCGTGGATGTTAATTTTGAAGAGTTTTTAAAAAATCTTATTTTACCACTTGTGGAAAAACCAGAAGAAGTAGTTGTGAAAGAACTAGAAACAAGTTCAGATGATACTGTTGCTTTGCAAGTACTAGTAGCAAATGATGATCTTGGTCGTGTTATTGGTAAAAACGGACGTATTATTAATGCATTAAGAACTATTCTTTATTCATGTGGTGCTCGCTACGGAAAAAGAATTGAAGTTTCTGTAGATTCGTTTTAATTATGGAATTAGTAATTATCGGAACAATAGTTAATCATCATGGTTTAAAAGGTGAGGTTAGAGTAATAGCTCATACAGATTATCCAGAAGAAAGATTTAAAAAAGGAAAAACTTTTTATATTTTAAAAGAAAATGAATATGAGAAAATAGCGATTGACTCGGTTCGTTTTCATAAAAACTTTGTTTTGTTAAAGTTTAATGGCATTAATGATATTAATGAATGTTTAGAATATAAAGGTTTAGATATCTATTCCGAAAGATTTGAAGATGAAAAGGTATATATTACTGACTTGATTGGCTTTGATGCTTATGATGAAGAGGATAATTTAATAGGTAGTGTTGTAGATTATTTAGAAGTTCCTCAAGGATATATTTTGGAGTTGGAAACAAAAGAAGGACGAAAAGTTTTAGTTCCTTATGTAGATGAGTTTATTAAGGAAGTTGATTTTGAAAACCAAGACATCGTAATTCATTTAATTGAAGGTATGTTATGAGAATTGATGTATTAACATTATTTCCTGAAATGTTTACAGGAGTTGTAAACAGTTCTATTCTTCAAAGAGCAATAGGCGAAAATCATTTAGAAATCAATATAATTGATTATCGTAAATTCTCTTTAGATAAGAATCATAAAGTAGACGATTATCCTTATGGTGGTGGAGCTGGTATGGTTATTGAAGTAGAGCCAATTGTTTTGGCGCTTCGTTCACTTCCAAAAGGATATACTATTCTAACATCTCCAAAAGGAGCAACTTATAATCAAAACAAAGCTAAAGAATTATCCAAAAAAGACCACTTGATTATTATATGTGGTCATTATGAAGGTATTGATAATCGTATTACTAATTACATTGATGAAGAAATCTCAATTGGAGATTATATCCTAACTGGAGGAGAAATTGCAGCACTTGCGATGATTGATAGTATTGCAAGATTAATCCCTAATGTTTTAGGAAACAAAGAATCATTACAAAGCGAAAGTTTTGAGGAATTATTAGAATATCCTCAATATACAAGACCAGAAGAATTTGAAGGACATAAAGTTCCAAGTGTATTATTATCTGGTCATCATGAAAATGTGAGAAAATGGCGTAGATTTCAAAGTTTAAAAAGAACTTATGAAAGAAGACAAGATCTTTTAGAAAAAGCTCAATTATCTAAAGAAGACTTGAAGTTTTTAAAACTAATTAAAGAAGGAAAAGATTTAGAGTTTTAGTAAAAGAAGTACTTTAAATAAAAGTAAATCAAAGGAGAGTGAAAGAAAATGAGTCAACAATTAATAGCTGATGTGACTAAAGAATATTTAAAAACCGACATTCCCGAATTTAGACCTGGAGATACAGTTCGCGTACACGTTAAGATTAAAGAGGGTGCTCGTGAAAGAATCCAAATCTTTGAAGGACTTGTAATTAAAAGACAAGGCGGAGGAATTAGTGAAACTTATACAGTACGTAAGGTATCTTATGGTGTAGGAGTTGAAAGAACTTTCCCTGTTCATAGTCCGAATGTCGCTCAAATTGAAGTAGTTCGTATGGGTAAAGTACGTAGAGCTAAGCTTCATTACATTAGATCTTTATCTGCTAAGGCAGCTAGAATTAAAGAACGTAAGAAGTTCTAATAAAAGACAGGTAAACCTGTCTTTTTTATTTACTGAAAACGAAAAGAAAACGATTGAAAATATTTTCATAATGTGTTATAATACATATGAAAAGAAAGTAAAGAAAGTGAGGTAAATAAATATGAGTCAACAAATTAAAATTTATGACGTAGCAGGTGCTGCAGGTGTAAGTTTAGCAACTGTATCACGTGTTTTGAATCATCCAGAAAAAGTTAAAGCAGAAACAAGAGAAAGAGTACTAAAAATAATTAAAGAAAAAGGTTATAAACCAAATGCTAATGCCCGTGGTTTAGCAAGTAAAAGGTCAACAACAGTAGCGATTGTAATCCCTTCGATTAGTCGTGCTAGTGTTGCCGAGATGATTGAAGGTATCTATGATAGTGCTCGTAAATACGGCTATACTATTCGTTTATTTATTACTAAAGACGAAGAAGATCCAAGAGATGCTTGGTCAGAAGTTATTGCATCAAGTGTAGATGGTATTTTATTTATGAATGATGAAACAACAGATACTACATATAGAGAAATTGCTCATACTCCAGTACCTGTTGTGTTTGTAAACAACATTTCTAGTTCAGATGAATTTGGTAGTATTTCAATTGATTATGAAGAATGTGCTTACCAAATTACAAAAGAAATGATTAAACGCGGAAATAAAAAGATTTTATTTATTGATACTATCCATAAATATTCTGCGAATGAACTTAAAGCTGCAGGTTATGAAAGAGCAATGAAAGAAGCAGGTCTTGAAATAGATATTTTATACTCTACAGGTAACATAAACATTAACCAAAATGATTTCAAGACTTATTTGAATAAGAAAGTTCCAGAAGTTGCTTTAGCAGTTCGTGATTCAATGGCAATTTCATTTATGAATGTTGCTACTAAAAAGGGAATTAAAGTTCCTGAACAATTACAAGTAATTGGATTCCAAAATACTCGTTATGCAGTTCTTTCTAATCCAACGCTTACTTGTGTAGCTGCTTCAATTTATGATATTGGTAGCAGAGCTATGAGCTACTTAACAGAGATGATGAAAGACGAACAAAAGAACGCAGAAGAAAGAGAAAGTTATCAAAAGAAGGCAGCTAATATCACCGTAGATTATGATATAGTATGGCGTGAATCAACTAAATAGGAATTTAAGAATTAAGGTTAAAGATAAAAAATGTCCTTAAAATATTTTAAGGA
>DAOSSK010000004.1:0-8033 GCA_035377365.1 Bacilli bacterium | reverse complement strand
AGGAATTTAAGAATTAAGGTTAAAGATAAAAAATGTCCTTAAAATATTTTAAGGAGGAGAATATGATACAATACAGGTTAGATAGATTTACGAAGCAACTGTTTAGAAGAGCTGGAGACGGGCCACAAGAGTATATTGCAAAAGAAAAGCAATGGCAAACGACACCAGACGCAGTTGATGCATTCTATGATTCGTCAGATAGTAAGCCAATATCTGAAAAAGAAGCAATTGAAGTAATGGAAAGACAAGGAAGAGCTGTAGGAGGTAACTGATATGCGAATAGGCCGTAATAGTAAAGGAGTGATGTTTTATAGCAATTGAAATTGAAACAAACCTAACACAAGAGCAATTGAAGAAAATGACTCGGAACATAATGGAAGTTGCTGGTATTAAAGCATACGAATATGCCGTTGAAAGAACACCAGCACGAGGCGAGAGTCGCTATTCCACAGGCCAGTTACGAGAGTCAATAAGAATGGAAATGGTAGCCGACAATGAGGTAATGTTATGGAGTCCTGCAAGGTATACCCACTTTGTAGAGTTTGGGACAGGGCCGAGAGGGCAATTAACAGGCAGAATGCCACAGTTTCCAAATGACCCAGTGATTACATATCACGGAGGGGCAGTAATAGTAACAAGGCATAGAGGTCAGTTATTGACAACGCCTTACATTAGACATACGCAAGGAATGGAGGCGCAACCTTTTTTAAGACCTGCTCTATTAAGAGGGGTAGAGGTTATAAAAGAGCTATTGTTAAGGTATTAAGATTTTAACTATTTGAACATATAATGTTATATAGGGAAGATGCCTATTAAAGCATACTAACACGCAGACACGACTGCGATAACAAGTGAAGGGGGAAAGTATGAAAGACACAGTAAAAAGAATTTTTCCGCTGAATATTCAATTTTTTGCGGAGCCAGGAGACGGAGGGGAACCAGCCCCAAACTCTAACCCAGATGACACAGGGGGAGGAAAAGAGTGGATTTAATTAGTGATTTAAAATGGCGTGGATTAATATATGATATCGTAGATGAGGAAGGCTTAGTAGCAAGACTAAAGGAAGGGCCAGTTTCAGTTTATTGTGGGTTTGACCCAACAGCTGATAGTTTACATATCGGTCATTTAGTTCCAATAATTACTTTAATGCGTTTCCAAAAATATGGAAATAGACCAGTAGCAATTATCGGTGGAGGAACAGGATTAATTGGTGACCCATCAGGTAAGACAGCAGAAAGATCAATGAACACGAAAGAAATTGTTGCTTTATGGTCTAAATGTTTTGAAAAACAAATAGGACACTTTTTAAAGTTTGATGGTAAAACTAGTTTTTGTGTTAACAACTATGATTGGTTTTCCGAACTAAAGGCTATTGATATGTGGCGAGATTATGGTAAATATTTTAATATTAATATTATGATGCAAAAAGATTCAGTTAAATCAAGATTAGAAAGTGGCGGATTAACATATTTAGAGTTTAGCTATATGATTATGCAATCAATTGACTTTCTAAAAGTTTACCAAGATCCAAAGATTAAATGTGAGATTCAAATTGGTGGACAAGATCAATGGGGTAATTTAACTGCTGGTTTAGATTTAATTAGAAAAATTGAAGGACCTGAAGCTAAAGCTTATGCCCTTACAATGCCTTTAATTTTAAAAAGTGATGGTACTAAATATGGTAAAACTGAGTCAGGTGCAGTTTGGCTTGATAAAGAAAAAACTACACCTTATGAGTTCTATCAATTCTTTATTAATGTAGCTGACACCGATGTTATGCAATTATTAAAATATTATACTTTCTTAAGCCATGAGGAAATAAAAGCTTTAGAAAAAAGCTTAAAAGAAAAACCAGAACTAAGAGAAGCTCAAAAAACACTGGCTTGGGAAATGACTTGTTTAGTTCACGGCCAAAAAGCTACAGAACAAGCAATTAAAGTAAGTGAAGCTTTATTTAGTGGTGATGTAAAGGAACTAACAAAAGAAGATATCATCATGGGCTTTAAAGGTGTAAGACAAGAAGAAATTGAAGAAGATAATATCTCTTTAATTGATGCCTTAGTTTTACTAGAACTTGCACAATCAAAAAGAGAAGCTCGTCAGTTTATTGAAAATGGCGCTATCTTAGTAAATGGAGATCAAGAAAAGGATTTAGATTTTGTAGTTAAAAAGAAAAATGCTTTAGATAAAGCATTCACAATTATTAGACGTGGTAAAAAAAGATATGGAATTATAAAACATTAAAAAAAGAGTCGTAAGACTCTTTTTATTTTAAACCTACTTTTTTATAGACTTTATTTATTTTTTTAGAGGCAATTTTACTTGCTTCTATTTTGCCTTTTTCTAGTAGATTTTTCAAATATTCTGAATTAATTAGTTCATTATATCTTTTTTGAACACCTTCAATTTCCTTAGCAACAATTTCTGCTAAGTCTTTTTTGAATTCACCATAACCTTTACCAGCATATTTTTTTTCAATTTCTTTAAAAGAAAGGTTAGTTAATGAACTATAAATAGTCATTAAGTTAGCAATACCAGGTTGTTTTTTTACATTATATTTTACTTCTCCTAAGTTGTCTGTTACTGCGCTCATTATCTTTTTCTTTACTGAGCTAATAGGTTCAAGTAAATAAATACAACCTTTAGGATTTGGAGCTGATTTATCCATTTTGATTAAAGGATTTTGTAAGTCTTTAATTCTTGCTCCCGTTTTTACAACCAACCCTTCGGGTGCGGTAAATGTTTCCCCAAAACGATTATTAAAACGATTAGCAAGATCTCTTGTAATTTCTAAGTGTTGCGCTTGATCTTCGCCAACGGGAACAAAGTCGGCATCATATAATAAGATATCTGCAGCCATTAATACTGGATAAGTAAACAAAGCAGAAGATACTCCTTCAACTTGTTTTTGCTTTTTATCTTTATATTGCGTCATTCTTTCAAGTTCGCCCATATATGTCATACCTTCTAAAATTAAAGATAGTTGAACGTGTTCTACAACTTCAGATTGAATAAAAAGAAGTAAGTTTTCTTCTTTTAGACCACAGGCTAAATATAAAGCAGCAACATCATTAATATTCTTTTTTAATTCTTTAGGATTTTGAGGTGTTGTTAGAGCATGTAAGTCCGCCACAAAAAACACAAATAAATCATTTTTGTGTTGTTCTTGAAGCTTTCCAAAATTTCTCATTGCTCCTATATAGTTACCTAAGGTAGGTGTCCCTGTCGGTTTGACTCCAGATAGGATAATTTTTCTCTTTTCCATTGTAACCTCCTTATTATTTTAAGTTTATAAATAACTTAAGCTTAATAAATTGTTTATAAAAGTATAACATTATGTAAGATTAAAAGCAAGATACAATAAAAGTAATTTTGGGAGTTTTATTTAATATTTTAAAATAAAGTATTTATATCAAAGAAAATTCGTTGATAAGTTGATTAAATATATGTATAATGGTAATAATCACAAGATAGTGGTAGATAGATCAAACAAGGAGGAAAAAATGAAAAAATTAACAAGTTTATTATTAGTTTTATTTGCTGCTCTATTGTTGGCTGGATGTTCTTGTGATCAAGGCGGAAACGGCGGAGAACAAGAAGAACAAAAGGAAAAATTCTTAGGTGGTTACGCATCATTAGTAGATTCAGATGGCTACAAATATCAATATGATTCAAAAGTTAAAGATGGTTATATTTCATTAGCAAACAAATTTGCTAATGCGCCAGCTGAAGGGAAAGCGGGTATTGATGGTTTAGGCAAGACTTATAAAATTGCTGGTCAAGAGATTGCTATTAAAAACTATTATAAAGGTGTTTATTCAATGGATACAACTCAAGAACACTTTAACTATTTAATTAACCCTTGGAATATTAACTCTGAAAAATACACGAACATGGTTGATGGTTTAATCGAAAACAACAAACATGGTACATTAGTAGGGGCATTAGCAAAAGGTTATAAGATTGAAGATGCAGATGGTGGAACTAAAGAAATTTATACTTTCCAACTGCACGAAGGAGTAAAATGGGTTGACAATGAAACAGGTAAAGTTTATATAGACACTAATGGTAAAGAAGCCGAAGTTACAGCTGAAGACTTTGTTGCTGGACTTGAATATGTTTTAAATCCTAGATTAGAATCAACTACTGTACAAATTGTTATAGATTTAATTGATGGTGCTAAAGAATATTATGAAGCACACACAATTAAAAATAGTGTAGATAGCTACAATGCAAACCAAGAAGCATGGGTAAATGCTTGGATTGAAAACAATACTCAAGATGATTTTGGAGGAAAAACAGTAGTTCCTAATGCTTCACAAGCTCATGAAGCGGCAGCGATTGAAGCAGAAAAATTAGCTGGAATGACAGTTCTTGCCGGTTTATAAGCCATACTTAGAAAAAATGCGTTCTCAATTTGGTATTAGCCAAAACCACATTCTAGTTAACGGCGCATATAGAATGACAAGATATGATAGAGAAATTAAAATTCAATATACTAAGAATACTAAATATTATGATGTAGATCATGTATATATTGATCATATCGAATTACAATGTTATGATACAAGGTTTGTTTTAAATTCTAAATTAAGAGAATTGTTTGATATTGGAGTTATAGATAGTTTTGTAATTAACGAAAGCGATACAGAAGGATTTGAGGAATATATCGTCGGCCCAAACGGTACAGGTACATTAGAAGAACCGGCTTCCCCATTATGTAATTCTATTCCTTCGGTAGGTGAAGCTACATTTTTTGGATACTTCAATTTCAATAGAACTTTTTATCAATATCCAACAAATATTGCCCCAAAAACAGATAGAGAAAAACTAGCTACAAAAGAAGCAATTAAAAACATTAACTTCCGTTTAGGATTTCAATATGGACAAGATTCACTAAAATACTTAGCGTGTTATAACCCTAACTTCCCATCACAATGGTTAATGAGAGGTTATACAGTTAGAGAATTAGCTACTGACGAAAATGGTAAGGATTATGCAGATCACGTAGATGAAGTTTGGAGAGAGAAACAAGGAATCTCTGGTGAAGCTTCATTAACAGGTTTCCTTACCGGAAAAGGTTCTGTAGACCCAACATATAGTCCAACTAAAGCAGCTGAATACTTTGCTTTAGCAAAAGCTGAATTAATTACATCAGGCAAATTAACAGAGGCTGATTTTCCAATCAAAATAGACGTTATTGGCACTAGAAACGCATCTTTTCGTCCTTACCAAACAGCTACATATAATTCAATTACTGAAAACTCAGGTGGAGTTGTAGTTATTCAAAATTTAGTTATGGATTATACTTATCAAAATGAAAGATGGGGCTTTAACTATGACTACTCGCTGTGGGGCAGTTGGGGTCCAGACTATGCAGACCCTAAGACATTCTTGCACACAATGGTAGTTGGTGGAGATATGGTTGAAATGTTAGGATTTGATGCTGAAAGCTTACAAGATCCAGCAATTGCTGCATTACAAGAAGAGATTTTAGGGCCTTATACAGCATTATATGAAGAAGGTGCTAAGATTACAGATGCTAGTAAAATGAGTGAAAGATTCCGTAAATTTGCTGAAGCAGAATATGCTTTAATTTACGAATATGCTATTATCGTTCCATGGTTATCGCAAAACGGATATCGTGCAACAGTTGCTCGCACAATTCCTTATCAAGCAGGAAGAGCAAGCTATGGATTAACTTCAGATAAGTTCAAGAACGTAGTTGTTATTAAGGGTAGTGGTATTACTCAAGAACAAAGAGCAGCTATCGTTGCAGCATACAAAGCTGAAGTAGAGTAGTATATAAATAGTTTATAATACTATTTAAATAATTTTAAATAAGGGGGGTTAATTATTTCGTAAGTAATCCCTCTTTGTTTTTTAAACAAAATAAAACAAAACATTAATGTAAGCGTTTTATACCAAGTTATTTAGCAACTGTTTAATCTAACCATTAGTATAAAACGCTTACATTTTAAAAAAATGTTGACAAGACAAATAAATGTGTGTATAATAGTAACAATCACATCAAAGTGATACATAAAATAAACAAGGAGGAAAAAATGAAAAAATTAACAAGTTTATTATTAGTTTTATTTGCTGCTCTATTGTTGGTTGGATGTTCTTGTGATCCAGGCGGAGATCCAGAAGAACAATTCGTAGGTGGTTACGGGTCTTTAGTAGACAAGTACAAGTACGAAAAAAATGATGCTGTTGAAGAAGGTTTTATCTCTTTAGCAAGCAAATATTCTAATCCACCAGCTCAAGGAAAAGCAGGTAAAGATGGTTATGGCAAGACTTATACAGTTGCAGGAATGACGTTCGATATTAAAAACTACTATAAAGGTGCTTATTCTACAGATACAGACCAAGAGCACTTTGACTATTTAGTTAACTCTTGGACGTATAACTCTGAAAAATACACTAACATGGTTGAAGGTTTAATTGACAACGACAAACATGGTGCATTAGTTGGAGTAATGGCAAAAGGTTATAAGATTGAAGACGCAGATGGTGGAGCTAAGGAAATTTATACTTTCCAACTTCACGAAGGAGTTCAATGGGTAAAGAACGATACAGGCGAAGCTTATGCAGAAGTTACTGCTGACGACTTTGTTGCAGGATTAAAATATGTTTTAAATCCTAAAGTAGCATCAGCTACAGTTCAAATCGTTACTGGCCTAATTGATGGTGCTGCTGAATATTATGAAGCACACACAGTTAAAAATAGTGTTGATAGTTACAACTCAGATTCAGCTGCATGGATTGCATCTTGGAAAGCAGCTAACGGCTCAGAAGAAAGCCCGGCTACAGATGAACAAGCAGAAGCAGCACATGATGCAGAAGTTGCTAGATTAGCTGAGTTAGAAGCACACTTAGACTTTAGCACAGTTGGAGTTAAAGCTAATGGAAAATACAAGGTTTCTTACAAACTTATTGAAAAGGTTCCTTATTTCTTATCTAACTTAACATATTCTCCATTCTTACCAGTTCATCAACCATTCTTAGATGAAGTGGGTACTGATTTTGGTATTAGCGAAAACAAAATTTTAGTTAACGGCGCTTATAGAATGACTAGATATGATAGAGAATCTAAGATTGAATATACTAAGAACACAAAATATTTTGATGTAGACCATGTATATATTGACCACATCGAATTACAATATTACTCAGCAGACATCGCTACAAACTCTAAATTAAGAGAATGGTTCGAAAGTGGTGCTGTTGATAGTTTTACAGTAAACGAAAATGACCTTGTAGGTTATGAAAAATATGTTCTTGGACCAAATGGAACAGGATCATTAGAAGAACCAGCTAACCCATTATGTAACGCTGTTCCTTCAGTAGGTGGAGCTACATATATTGGATACTTCAACTTTAATAGAAAGAATTATGAATATCCAGCTGATATCCCAGCTAAAACAGCAGCTGAACAAAATGCTACTAAATTAGCAGTTAGAAATACTAACTTCCGTTTAGGTGTTCAATATGGACAAGATGCATTAAACTATTTAACATATTATAACCCTAACTTCCCATCACAATGGTTAATGAGAGGTTATACAGTTAGAGAATTAGCTACTGATGAAAATGGTAAGGATTATGCAGATCACGTTGATGAAGTTTGGAGAGAAAAACAAGGAATCTCTGGTGAAGCTTCATTAACAGGATTCCTTAACGGAAAAGGTTCTGCAGACCCAACATATAGTCCAACTAAAGCAGCTGAATACTTTGCAGCAGCTAAGGAAGAATTAATTGCAGCTGGTTTAACAGAAGCTGATTTCCCAATCAAACTAGACGTTATTGGTACTAGAAGTGCAACAGTTCGTCCTTACCAAACAGCTACGTATAATTCAATTACTGAAAACTCAGGCGGAGTTGTTCAAGTTCAAATTTTGGTTCCTGCAGATGCAAACCAAAACGTACAATGGGGTTCAATCTTATCTAACTATGACTACTCATTATGGAGTGGTTGGGGTCCAGACTATGCAGACCCTAAGACATTCTTGCACACAATGGTAGTTGG
>DAOSSK010000003.1:44991-51874 GCA_035377365.1 Bacilli bacterium | reverse complement strand
CATTGCATTTTTCTGTTAGATATTTAGTCATATCTTTTCTAGTTGGAGCAATCTTTTTAAGATCACTATATAGGATTGGTTTATCAAATAAATATACTTTTTCTTTAATTTTAAAATATGAAGGATAGATGGAAACATCTATCTCATTTTTATAACATAGTTCAGCTAAGATTACAAAACCAGCATAGAACCCTTTCATTTCATCTAAATATCCTTCATCGGATATTTCTGGAAATATGACAATATTTTCTCCGTTTTTTAAAACTTCTAAGCTTTCTTTTAAGGTTTTACGAAAACGAGTATCTTGATATGTAGAGATAAGTTTTAAACCTTTATAGAAAAGATTAGTAAGTGGACTTGCAAGTAAACAAAATAGTCTAGCTAGATGTAGGTTCCAACCTTTCTTTTCGTGATAGTAAACTCTAGATTGATAACGATACATTTTTCTTAAACCAGAGTTCATTTCATAAGTTCCCCACATTCTTAAAGGAAAATCCGCATAGTTTTCTAAAGAATTATATTCACCATCGAATAAAATATAATGCTCTATGCCAATTTTTTGAGCATAAGATTTATTCGCTTTATGCCTTTCTGGCGAACAATTTCTTGATGACATTGAAATTAAAAACAGTTTAACGTTTTTTGTGTAAGCAACTTGAAACTCATTGCCATCTGAGAACTTACAAATTAATTTTTTTTCTGCACAAAACGTCTCATGAAGATTATGTTGTTTATTTAAAACCTCTTCTGCGTCCCTACAATACCCCATATTGGTTTTCATTTCCACCATCGATAATACATTGTGCTCGTCATCTACGATTAACAAATCTGGTTTATTATTTTTTCGGTTTACTCGTATTGATGGACTCAAAAAAACCTTGTAATTTTTAGGTAACATTTCTGAAATTAATAAAGCAACATTGTCTTCGACATCAGAACTAACAGATCTTGAAGAACCTCTAAAAATATTTGGTTTTAGTTGTTCTTTTGTTTGTTCGAAAATATATGATATTCTTTGTTTAAATGAATTGATACTATTTTTCATCTTCATTTAATTTTCCTTCTTATTTGAATTATAGCAGATATACTAAAAAAGACAATACTTTTTAATATCATTTCTTTACAAATCACCCAATTAAAGTTATAATATACCAAGGTGGAGTTTATGGAAACTTTAAAGATTGATAAACAAAATACGAAGATGATAGCTCATCGTGGTTTAAGTGGTCTAGAACAAGAAAATACAGTTCTAGCTTTTATTGCGGCTGGCAATAGAAGCTATTTTGGGATTGAAACTGATGTTAGGATCACTAAAGATAAGAAGTTTATTTTGTGTCATGATGATAATCTTAAAAGGATTTCTGGTATTGATGTTAAGATTTCTGAGGCTACATATGAAGAGTTAAGGAGTTATTCTTTATATGATTTCGATAGCAAAGAAAGAAAAGAGCATGTAAGATTAGCTTCACTTGAAGAGTATTTAGGTATTTGTAAGAAATATGATAAAGTTGCAGTTATTGAATTAAAAGAAGTTTATCGTGAAGAAGATGTTGTGAATTTACTAAATACTACTTTTCAGTATTTAAAAGAGGAAAATGTAATTTTTATTAGTTTTTATTTGAAGAACTTGCAATATGTTCGTAAACATAACTCAAATGTAAAGATTCAGTTTCTAACAAGCGATTTTAATAAAGCTATTTTAAATGAATTAAGAAAGCTAGAAGCAGGACTTGATATCAATTATCACCAATTATCTAAGGAGATTGTTGAGACGTGTCATAAATATGGGATTGAAGTTAATGTTTGGACAGTTAATAATCCAATTGAAGCATATTTGCTTTTAACTTGGAATATTAGTTATATAACTTCAAATGTTTTAGAATAATGAATTATGTTTATATTTTAAGGTGCAGTGATGATACTTTATATATAGGTTGGACTAATGATCTTGAAAAAAGAATCAAAGCACACAATGAACAAAAAGGAGCAAGATACACTAAAAGAAGAACTCCTGTTAGATTAGTCTATTATGAAACATTTGAAACTAAGATTGAAGCTTTAAAAAGAGAATTTGATTTAAAAAAGTTATCAAGAGAACATAAACTTTATTTAATAAATAATGAAGTAAAAACTAATGTTTATGTTTTTAGAAGTTTAAATCAAGATGAAGATGCTAAGAAGCTTTTAAAAGAAAAACTTCAAGAAGATTACAAATTAGATATCAAAAGTTTAAAGTTTAAATATAATAAATATAAAAAACCTTATTTAAACTTACCAGTTTATTTTAATATTAGTCATTCTTATGATTTGGTAGCTTTAGTTATTTCTAAATATGAAGTAGGCATTGATATTGAGAAAGTCCAAACAAGAAAAGAAAAACTAGCTGATAAGATTTTTAGCGAAGTAGAAATGAAAGAGTATCAAGAAAACAAATCAGATTCTTATTTAATTAAGAAATGGACAGAAAAAGAAGCATACTTTAAGTTATTAGGTACTGGTTTAATTTTAAATGAGTTAAAGCAAGATTATAGTAGATATGTAAAGAGTTATAAATTAGAAGATAATAAGGAAGTATACTATTTATCAGTTGCAACAAACGAAACAATTAACATAAATATACTTGAAGAAAATATAAAAATTTGATAAAATGGATAAACAAAAAGGAAAAGGGAAATGGCAGATTTTAAAAAACAAGTTTTAGATTTACATGAAAAATATCAAGGTAAAATTGAAATAACTTCTAAGTTACAAATCAATAGCAAAGAAGACTTGGCTTTAGTTTATTCGCCAGGAGTAGCAGAAGCTTCTCTTGCAATAAAAGAGAATAAAGAAGATGTTTATAAATATACATCTAAGGGTAAGTTTGTAGCTATAGTAACTGATGGTTCTGCTGTTTTAGGTTTAGGTGATATTGGACCAGAAGCAGCCTTGCCAGTTATGGAAGGTAAAGCTTTACTTTTTAAGAAGTTTGCTGGTGTTGATGCTTTTCCAATTTGTTTAAGAACTAAAGATGTTGATGAAATAGTTAATACTGTTAAATTAATTGCTCCTGGATTTGGCGGAGTAAATTTAGAAGATATATCTTTTCCACGTTGTGTTGAAATTGAAGAAAGACTAAAGAAAGAATTAGATATACCCGTTTTTCATGATGATCAACATGGAACAGCAATTGTAACTTTAGCTGCTTTAATTAATGCATGTAAAGTTGTTGGTAAAAAACTAGAAAACTTAAAAGTAGTTATTTCTGGTTTTGGTGCAGCAGGTTCAGCAATTGCAAGATTATTAAGAAAAGCTAATGTTCCATCTATTTATGCTACCAATCGCAAGGGCGCTTTAAGCAAACTAAAAGAAAATGACCCTATGGTTGATAGATTTTTGGAAAAGGGAATTGTTGATAGCTATAATAAAAAAGATGGAAAGTTAGAAGATATTATTAAAGATGCCGATGTTTTTATTGGTGTATCTGTAGCTGATGTTCTAACAAAAGAAATGGTTAATATGATGGCAGATAAACCAATTGTCTTTGCTTTGGCTAATCCTAATCCAGAAATAAGTAGCATCGAGGTCAAAAAAACAAAAGCATATATTTACGCAACAGGAAGGAGCGATTTACCAAATCAAATAAATAATGTTTTAGCTTTTCCAGGACTATTTAAAGGAGTCTTTGCGTGTAAAGCAAAACAAATTACAGAAGAAATGTTATTAGATGCTAGTCATGCTATTGCTTCTTTAATTACTAAAGAAGAACTAAGTAAAGACTATATTATTCCATCACCATTTGATGAAAGAGTAGCTTTAGTAGTTAGTAAGGCAGTGTCTAAATAATAAAAGATATAGGGGGGATAAATTATGAGATATCGTATTGAAAAGGATAAAATAGGTAAACTTCAGTTGCCTTTAGAAGTGTATTATGGGATTCATACTGCAAGAAGTAAAGAAACATTTTCCTTAACTAAACACGGACTAAATAGGCAAATGATTAAAACTCTAACAAGTATTAAAAAAGCATCAGCTATCGCTAATGCTAGTTTAAAACTATTAGACCAAAAGAAGGCTGAAGCAATTATTTTAAGTTGTGATGAGATTTTTAATGGAAGACTTCATGGTCAGTTTGTAACTGATTTAGTTCAAGGTGGTTCTGGTCATAGTATGAATATGAACGCCAACGAAGTAATAGCTAACCGTGCTAATGAAATGTTAGGAGGAACTAAGGGCGGTTACGAATATGTAACTATAGAAGATGTTAATTTAAATCAATCAAGTCTAGGAGTTATTGTTTTAGCTGGTAAAATTACAGCAGTTAGATTAACTAAGAAATTACTTAATGAAGCTAAAAAATTGAGTGCTACTTTAAAAGAAAAAATAGCTGATTTGAAAATTGGTGAATTTGATTATGAGAATTGTCTTATTTTCATGCAAGAAAACTTAGATCGCAATATCAAAAAAGTAACTAAGACTTTTGATAGTTTTAAAGAAGTAGCAATTGGTATGAGTTATTTTGAAACGAAAAAAGAAATTCCTGAAGAATTTCCTAAATTGTTTGTGAAGCATTTAAATGCTGCATATCCAAGTGAAAAAGTAAAACAAGCTAGTAACTTAATTGAGAATGCTTCTGATTATTCTTGTTTTCTAGAATTATCATCTGCTTTAAGAACATTAATGATTGATGTAGCAAAAGCAGTAGATGATTTAAAACCAGGAATTGTTTCAGGTAAATTTGTTATTCCTCAAGTTCAAGAAAGTGCTGAACCAGAAGAACCGAACTTAATTGTTTTAGAAATGGTTAACCAAATTTTATTTTACATTATGGGTAACGACCTAACTATTGCTAGAGCAGTAGAAGCAGGTGAAGGAGTACATAACATTTACCTACCAATGATTTATGCTTGTTTATTTGAAGAGATTAATTTAATTAGAAGAGCAATTAGAATTTTAAGAGAAAAAGCTCTTGTAGATTTAGAAATAAAAGAAGGCTAAAAAGCCTTCTTTTTAATTAGTATTATAATAAAAACTTCATCATTACTAAAGCATCATAGTAATCTTTAGTTTCATATTCAATCGCATCATCTTTGATTAATTTAGCTCCTGGATAAAATGAAGCTTTGTATGCATCATTGAAGTTTTTATATTGAATTTCAATTTTGAATTTTTTAGGTAAAATACTTATTGGTTTATTTGTTGGTTCTTTCTTTTTCTTTAAGGCTAATTCAACTTTATCTTCGATTTCTTGATTAGTTAGATTTGGATGTCTTGAAGCTACAGCTCCATGACGACCTTCTTTAGTAGCTACAACTTCTGCGTCAGGGAAAAGTTTTTTTACACTTTCTGTTAGTTTTAAATCTCCAGATAAAAATACTGTAGGTACATTTAACCATGCAGCGTAATATGAATTGATTAAAAATTCTGAAGCTATTTCACCATTAATCTTTACATGATGTAGTCTTGTATTCATTGTATGGCTTAAGGGATTACCATCAGATCTTGATGGACTATGATAACCAATAAAAATAACAGCATCATAAGAATCATTTAATCCTGCCATCATTGAGCATGGACCACCTTCCCATCCTCTATGTAATGTTACATAATCTGGCAAGTCTTTAAAAATAATGTTTCTTGCATTATCATGGGCATCCTTTACAAAAATTTCTGTTGCCCCTGCTTTGTGAGCACCTATACAAGCTCTTCTAACTTCCTCTGTCATTTGCTTACGAAAATATTCATAGTCATCACCCTTTTCAGTTTCAAGCCAAGATACGATTCCGTTGATACCTTCGATATCAGCACTAATATAAACTTTCATTTAAATTCCTCCTTTTTTCATATGAATATTATAACTATAAAATAAAAATAAAGCAATAAACATTTACATTTTGGGAAAATTTGTGTATAATATAGTTAATAAAAAATGGAGGTTTTTGATATGAGTGAAAAAGATAAAGTAACTAAGAAAGTTGAAGAAGAAAAGAAAGAAGAAGTTAAGGCTGAAGCCGAATTAACTAGTGCTGAAGAAAGAATCAAAGAAGAAGAACAAATTAGAGCACGTGTTTCTGATTTTAAACCTTTAGTAAAAAGTGATACTAAGTTTGATTTTAAAACATTAAAATATGCTAACTTGTATTTATCTATGTATAAAAGAAAGAGTTGGGTTTTAAGTTTAGTTATCGCTGTTGCTGCTTTAGGTATGGCAGTTTACTCTGCTATTGCTAGTCAATGGGCATTCTTTGCAATTTTCTTACTTTTTGTAGCTGTAATTGCTTATCAAGCATTAACTGTAGAGAAAAAGATTGACCAAGAATTAGTTAAGTATTTTAAGAATCGTGCAGTTGGTGGTCAAGAAGTAGCTTTAAATAAAGAAATGATTTTAGTAGAAAATAAAAACTCTACAATTCCTTTTGTTTATGAATGGAACGACATTAAATCTGCAGATGAAATCAAAGATTTTGTTTACTTATTCTTAAGTGCACAAGCACCAATTATTATCGATAAAGAACGCCTTATTGTAGGGGATGTAGCTTTACTTCAAAGTATTCTAAAAGAAAAATTCCCCGAAAAAGGTTATAAAGTTATGGAAAAAGATATTGCTAAGAGAAAGATTACATTTGAACACGCAAAAGTTGAAGAAGAAGACAAGGTTGAGATTGTGAAATTGAGTGCTGAAGAAGAAGCTCAAGTTAAGAAAGAGCAAGATCAAAAAGTAGCTAAAAAAATTAAAGGCGAAGAAGGAAAAAAATAGTAAAGTGAAAATTAGATATAATTCTTTTTTCACCGAGAAAGTTGCTAAAGATTTTTTTAAATTCCATCTCGGAGTAAGAAGTAATGCTAAGTATATTTACTTAGCATTTGCTTTATTAATGGTAGGTACTGGTGCCTTTTTAGCCTT
>DAOSSK010000003.1:0-44891 GCA_035377365.1 Bacilli bacterium | reverse complement strand
ACAATTACTTTACTAGACTTCAAAAAAGAAAACTTTGGTCAGATTTTAGGACGTAGTTTATATTTAGTTGATTTAATTAGAGAAAACTTAGGTAAGTTGAAAACTTATTTAAGCGAAGATTTAAAAAAAGAAGAAATCTTAGAAATTGATTTTAGTCCAAGAATTATTGTTTTAGGAACTAACTTTACTAAATATGATCACTATGCAATAAAACAAATCAATAAAGAAATTGATTTAATTAAATGTGAAGTGTTTGATTCTAATACTTTAGTATTAGAAAAAAATTATCAAAGTCAAAACTATTTAGAAAATGGTTTTCCTAAATCACAAGTATTTAATGAAATTAAAGAACATTTATTAATGCTAGGAGATGAAATAGTTATTAAAGAGTTTCCTCATTATGTTGCGATTAGAAGAATTACTAATTTTGCTTATTTATACTATGATGAGGCATTAGTTTTAAGAGTTTTAGTTGATGGTAAATATAAAACTAAAGCAATTAAAAATTCTAAAGATTTGGAAACAGCTTTAAAACTATTAGAAGAAGCTTATGCCTAATTTAGAAGTTTTATACGAAGACAATCATTTGATTGTTGTTGTGAAGGAAGAAAATCTTTTAAGCCAAAAAGACAAAACAGAAGATGAAGATATCTTATCTTTAGTAAAAGCATATTTAAAAGAAAAATATCAAAAGTTAGGTAATGTCTATTTAGGCCTAGTTCATCGTTTAGATCGAAGAGTTGGTGGAGTGATGGTGTTTGCGAAGACATCCAAGGCTGCATCAAGACTATCTAAAGCAATTAGAGAAAGAGATTTTGAAAAGAAATACTTAGCGATTTGTACAGGAAAAGTAGAATCAGGAATCTTAAAACATAAACTAATCAAAAAAGACCAAATGGCCTTAGAAAGTAAAGAAGGAAAAGAAGCGGTTTTAGAATATAAAGTAATCAAGTATTTAAAAGAAGAAGGATTAGATTATACTCTAGTTGATGTAGATTTAATTACAGGTAGGTATAATCAAATTAGAGCTCAGTTTGCCTTAATAGGTCATCCTTTAATAAATGATTTTAAATATGGCTATCAAGGTAAAAACTATTTTGACCAACTTGGACTTTGGTGCTATGAGCTAAAGGTTCCTCATCCAATTACTAAAGAACAAATGAGCTTTAAGAAAATACCTGAAGGAGGTATTTGGTCTTTTAAATAAGGAGCTAGAGATGAAAAACAAGAGAATCTTAATTATAGGGATTGTAATTAATATAGTATTATTGCTAGCTTTTTTAATTGGAAGTAGTTTCATAACAAAAGAAAAGCTAAAAGAAAAAGTCAATAGTTTAGATTTAGAAATAGATATAACTAATGACGGAACTATTTTAGTAACTGAAGATTGGGATATAGAGTTTTTAGAAGAAACAAATGAATTTTATCGTAACATCTACTATCATAAACTAGAAGCAACTAACCCTTTTATCGAAACAGATGAAGTAAACAATAATATTGCTACTTTTTCTACAGTTCTTAATACTTATGAACAAAAACTATTTAAAGATGGAGAAGAACGAGATATTGAAAAAGGCTATTCCTTTAATCATGATTTAGATAGAGCTGGAAATATAATTGGGGGAATTGATAGAATAAATTTAGAAGTTTTCTATTTTAAATCTGAAGATGTTTTAATTGGAAACTATCAAATTAAGTATAAATATAAACTAGAACACTTCATTACAAACTATTTAGATTGTAACGAACTGAGTTTGTTATTAATTCAAGAGCCAATTAAGATAGAAAAACTTAACTTTTCAGTTAAATTCCCTAATCCAATTTCTAAGCCATTTGCTTATAGTAATCATGAGCTAAGTAGTACTTTTTTAGAAAATAGTTTAAATGTTAGCATAACTAACTTTTATAGTTTAGATAATGACTACTTTAGATTAAGAGTTTTGTTTGATAAAGATTCACTTGCGATTACTAATCCCAATCAAATGATGAGTTTTAATGCTTTTAATGAACTAGAGGCATATGAGGCAAGACAACAAGAAATAAATAAAACGAAAGATTTACTTAGCGTAGATCAAACAAAAACTAAAACTTCTGTGTATATTATTAATATATTTTTAGTAGTAATATCAATTATCATAATGGTAGTTACATATTTATATTTTGAAAATATTATCTTTAAACCAAAAGTTATTTCTAAAGCAGCTTATGTAAATGAAAGTTTACTTGATTCAAGTTTGATTTTAGATAATTTTGCGAAGAAAAGGCATCTTTTAGGTTTGATTAAAAAAATGGAGTTAAACGGAAATATTATTAGAGAAAATAATGTTCTTATTTATAAAAATAAAGAAGGTCTTTCAGTTGAGGAAGCAAAGATTTTATTAGGGATTTTTCAAAAACAAAAGACAGTTGCTTTAGATAAAATCGATTATTTAGCCTTAAAAAAGAAGGTTATTGATAAAGCTGAATATGAAGACAAACCGCAATTAATTTTATTGAATTTCTTGTTTATTTTCATTTTTTATTATATAATAATTTACAGAATGAAGGAAAAATTAGCTTTAGATTTAATTTGGACTAAGGCTTTAATTGTGATGCTGTTTATAACTTCACTAGTTTTCTTTATTTTGCTTCGCTTTAAAAAGAGAAAGAAATATAAAGAAGTAAAAGCTTTTAAAAATTATTTAGAAGAAGCAAAATTAAAAGATGATATATATTTACCATATTATATTAGTTATGGTATTATTGATTTTTAATAGAAAAGGAGGTGTTTCTAATGGGTGCTGGTTGGATTATTACATTTGTAATTTTAGGGCTTATAATTATAGGACTAGGCGTCTTAATTATTTTAATTTATGATAGTTTAGTAAAAGCACGTAAAAGAGTAAACAATGGTTGGAATCAGATTAAACTCTATGTAGAGCGAAGATTTGATTTAGTTCCTAATCTTATGGAAACACTAAAGGGGGTCATTTCTGAAGAAGAAGGTATCTTAAGCGAGGTTGCTAGGGTTAGAGGAATTTATGCGAATTCTAATACACCTATGGAGATTGCTAAGGCCGACTTCTTGTTAACTAATGTTTTAGATAGATTAGTTATTGTTCAGGAAGGTTATCCTTCAATTAAAAAGAATGGTAGTTTTCAAAGATTGTTGTTTGATTTAGAAGATGATAAAGTTAAGATTGTATATAGTCAAGCATATTTTAATGATGCGGTTGATAAATACAATTTGAAATTGGTGAAATTTCCGAGTAAAATTGTAGCTGGTTGGATGAAACTAGAACCAAGAGAAAGATATGAATATGACTATAAATAAAAACACTGGTATTAACCAGTGTTTTTTAATTGGTATAAAAAAAGCAACATGATTGTTGCAATTTTTATTACTTATCCTCTTCTTTTTTAGCCAAACGTTTTTGGAATTTTTCAACTCTTCCTGCTGCTTGTACGAATTTTTGTTGGCCAGTGTAAAATGGATGACATTTAGAACAAGTATCAACTTTGATATCTTCTACTGTAGATCCTGATTCAAAAGTAGCCCCACAAGCTGTACAAGTAACCGTAGCTTTGTAATATTTAGGATGAATACCTTTTTTCATTTTTCTCTCCTTCCGCCATGGTTTTTATTTGCAAACCATAGTAAGTTTTATACTATGTTATTATACCTTAAAGGTCTGTTTTTGTCAACAAGAATAAACAAATTTGAAAATAAAAAGCTAGTTTAGACTAGCTTTTAAATTATATTTTTATGGTGCCGGTGTGGCATTGCAATGGAATTTTAATTGAATTGAAGCTGGTTTTCCCTTAACTTGATCATACACAGTTTTGTTAGCTGGTTCATTCATTGTGATTTGGATATCAATTTCAATTGGTTCGTTAATAACGATAGGAGGCCAGTAGTTAGCTAAACTTGGTTGCCATACTGTATATGTAGTTAATGTATCTGGGTCAGTCCAATAAGCTCTAAAATTGATATTCATTTCACCTAGGGTGCTTGAAGTGCCAATTTTTATATTAACAACTTCAATGCGAATATATCTAGTTAAAGGGTTTGTAGCATCAGCTACACTTCTTCCTTGAGAAGACCAGTTAATAGTATATTTAAAATTAATTACATCAACTGAATTAGGGTCAACACTATTTGTAACTTGACCCGGAGGCACTAAAGTTTTAGTAGTAGTATAACCATCATTGATTATTAAGATAGTATCAACGGCAGTTGCTTCACCGATGTTAATATTAATAGTATCGGATTTAGTAGCTGGCGGGTTGACAGTTCCAGCCCAATAAGCATAAGCTCCACTTAACTAGCGGAAAACAAGAATATAAAGATAGCTATGATTAATAGTTTTTTTCTTTTTTCCATATTAGTTTCCTCCCATAATCATACGATGCTAATATATCATAAAAAGCCATAAATTGCAAGTTGTTTGGTTTTTATGTTTGCTTGTATTTCTTGTTTAAAATATTTGAAAAAGAGGATAAATATGATATAATATTATAGAAAGGATTAGAAGAGTAAAGATGGAAGTACAAAGAAGAGACGGTTGGATAGAAGTTATCTGCGGAAGCATGTTTGCGGGAAAGACTGAGGAATTACTAAGAAGATTGAAACGATTGGAATACGCTAAGAAATCATATATGGTTTTTAAACCAGCAATTGATAATCGCTATAGTGAAACTGAAGTAGTAAGTCATAATAATAAACGCATGCCCGGATATAATATTTATGATGAGGAGCAAATCTTGAAATTAGTTGAGAAGAAAAACCCAGATGTAGTTGCTATTGATGAGGCACAATTTTTTACTGACAAGATTGTCAAGGTTTGTGAGACTTTAGCTGATCAAGGTAAAAGGGTAATTGTAGCAGGACTTGATACTAATTTTAGGGGTGAGCCTTTTGGACCAATGCCTTATTTACTTGCAAGAGCAGAATGTGTAACTAAGCTTCAAGCAATTTGCCAAGTTTGTGGTTTACCTGCAAGTAGAACGCAAAGACTAATTGATGGTAAACCTGCATCTTATAATTCTCCAACTGTTTTAATTGGCTCTGAAGAATCCTATGAAGCTAGATGTAGACATTGCCATCAAGTATTAAAAGATGATGAATGATTTAGATTTTCTAAAATTAGCTTTCAAGGAAGCTAAAAAAGCATATCGGGAAGATGAAGTCCCGGTTGGAGCTTTAATTGTAATTAATGGCGAAATTATCGCCAAAGCTCACAACAAAAAAGAAAGTTTAAAAGACCCAACATTACACGCTGAGATTGAAGTTATTAAAAAAGCATGTAAAGTATTAGGACGTAAAATATTAGACGATGCTACTATTTATATCACTTTAGAACCATGTTTGATGTGTGCTGGGGCAATTTTAAACGCAAGGATTAAAAAAATAGTTTATGGTGCTAAAGCTCCTAAGTTTGGCGTCCTAACTAGTTTGGGAAATGTTTTTGAAGATTTTAAATTCAACCATGAGCTTGAGGTAGTAGGTCCTTTAATGGAAGATGAAGTATCTGAAATTATGAAATCATTCTTTAAAAATAAAAGATAGCAATCTTGAAAAGAAGAAGGGAAAATGCTATAATGATAAAGGATCTTATTTTAAGTCCCTATACCCAATATCTTGAAGTGAACCAGGTCAGGTCGTGACTGAAGCAGCCTTAAGCTTATGTAGGTATGTGGGTGTAGGCACTTAGAGTAAGATCTTTTTTAAAAGGAGTTGATAATTTTGAAAATTGGTAAATTTGAACTTAAAAACAAAGTAATTATCGCTCCTTTAGCGGGATACACTAATTATTCTTATCGCAAAATTATGAGAGAATTTGGTGCTAGTCTTTGCTATACAGAAATGATTAGTGCTAAAGGTATCAACTTTAAAAACAAAAGAACTTTAGAGATGACTAAAGTAGAAGAAGATGATCATTTAGTAAATATGCAATTATTTGGTGGAACAAAAGAAGATTTAGTTAAAGCAGCAATTTACATAGATAAATATAGTGATTGTGATATTATAGATTTAAATATGGGCTGTCCTGTAAAGAAAGTTTTAAAGGCTAAATCAGGAAGTTATTTACTTAAAGATCCTGATAATATTTATGAGATTGTGAAGGCAGTTGTAGAGAATGTATCTAAACCAGTTACAGTTAAGATTAGACTTGGTCAAACTAAAAATACAATTAATGTACTTGAAGTTGCAAAGAAAATTGAAAAAGCAGGTGCTTCAGCTATTTGTATTCATGGGAGAACACAAAGTGATTTGTATAAAGGCAAAGCTAATTATGATTATATTAAGCTAGTCAAAGAACAAGTGAAAATACCAGTAATTGCTAATGGCGATATTAAATCAATTGAAGATGCTGAGTATGTTTTAGATTACACTAAATGTGATGCGATTATGATAGGCAGAAGCAGTATTGGCAATCCCTGGTTAATTCAAAATATTGTTAATCATTTTGAAGGTAAAGAGTTATCAGAGCCAACAGATATTGAAAGAATACAAATGGTGAAAAAACACTATGAGCTATTAAAGAATGAGATGGGCGAAAAACTTGCCATTCTTAATTTAAGGTCTTTATTTTCTCGTTATCTCAAAGGGTTGGATGTTAAAGAATATAAATTAAGATTAATGAAAATTACTAAAGAACAAGAAATGAATGATTTATTCAAAGAAATGGAAGTAAAGTATGAAAACAGTTAATACAAATATTCAAAACAATGAATTATATATAGGTAATCATTCTTTAAAAGAGTTAGCTATGAAGTATAAAACCCCTTTAATGGTTTATGATGAAGAAGGGATTAAAACGAGAATCAAACTAATTAAAGATAGTTTTAGTTCTAAAAAACTAAAGACTAAAATCATTTATGCATCAAAAGCTTTTATAGCTCCTTATTTTGCCAATATCTTAAATGAAGAAGGTTTATGTGTAGATGCAACTAGTGTAAGTGATTTTAGGTTATTAGAAAAAGTAGGTTTTCCAATGGAAAGAGTCTTCTTTCAAGGAAATAATAAGACTGAAGAAGAACTAAAATTAGCTTTAAAATTAAAGATTAATGCTTTTATTGTAGATTCGTTTTCCGAATTAACATTGATTGAAAAGCTAGCAAAATCAAAAGTAGATACCTACTTTAGAATAAATCCTTATGTTAAGGTAGATAGCCATAAACATATTCAAACTGCAAATTTAGATTCTAAGTTTGGAGAAGGTATTGATGATGATATTTGGGATAAAATAATTGAGTTTTATAATAATGCTAAGCATGTAGTTTTAAAAGGGCTTCAAGTTCATTTAGGCTCACAAATTAAAGAATTAGATCCTTATTTAGAAGCAATTGATAAAATTTCTGATTTTAAAACAAAATTAGAGAAGAAGTTAAAATATAAAATCAAAGCTTTTGATTTAGGTGGAGGCTTTGGAGTTAAGTATTTAGAATCTGATAGCGAGTTTTCTTTAAAGGAAGGACTAAAAAAGATCGTTAAAAGATTAGAAAAAACTGATTTTGAAATAGTTGCAATTGAACCGGGAAGAAGTATTGTAGGTAGAGAAGGTGTTACTATTTACCAATGTTTGAAACTGAAACAAAGTAAATACTATAACTATTGTTTAGTTGATGGCGGTATGGCTGATAATATTAGGCCTGCTTTATATGATGCTAAGTATAGTTTTGATTGTGTTAATAATGTAATAAGTGAGAATAAAGAAAAGTATCAAGTTGTAGGGAAGTTTTGTGAGTCAGGAGATATTTTAGGTAAAGATATCATTTTAAGCAAACTTAAAGAAAATGATTATATAGTAACATATACAACTGGTGCTTATTGTTATGCGATGAGTTCTAATTATAATGGAGCATTAAGACCACCAGTTTTGTTTGTAAGTGAAAAAGGCGTTAAAGAAGCAATAAGAAGAGAAACAGTTGATGACTATTTAGCTGTGTTTAATTTTAAAGGAGAGAAATAATGAAAGTATTTGATATTCATAGTGATTTATTATATGACCTTTTTAGAGGAAAAGGCGATAACAGATTTAAAGATATTCATGTAAAGCAATATAATAATTCTGTTATTAAAGGTGCAGTTTGGACTTTATATTCACCAGATGACTTTGATTTAAAAGAAGCAGTAAATTGTGCTTTAAAGAAAATTGACTGGAATGAACTAAAAGATTTTAAAGTTATTTTAGGTTTTGAAGGATTAAGGAATTTAGAGAAGCCAGAAGATATTCGTTATTTCTATAATTTAGGTTTTAGGCATGCGATGCTTACTTGGAATGAAGAAAACAAATATGCAACTGGTGTTAGTGGTCCAAAAGAATCTGGGTTAAAAGAAGAAGGTAAAAAACTTTTAGATATAATGATTGGGCTTGATATGATTATCGATGTTGCTCATTTAAACAAGAAAAGTTTTTATGATGTTTTAGAATATACTAATCACAATATTGTTTATTCTCACGGTTTAGTTTATGATATTTGTGATCATAGAAGAAACTTAGACAAAGAGCAAATGCTTGCTTTAAAGAAAGCTGATGGATTATTTGGCTTAACACTTGCGAAAGGTTTTGTAAGCAGAAAAGAAGAAGAAAGAGATTTAGAACATTTCTTAGATCATTTAGACTTTGCAATTGAAGTAATGGGAATTGATAATGTTTGTTTTGGTTTTGACTTTATGGATTATTTAGATGATGATTTTGAAAATGCAATGATTAAAGAAGTTCCCGATGCAACAAAAGCTCATTTAATTATAGAAGGAATGAAAAAAAGAGGTTATAGTAAAGAAGAAATTAAGAAAGTTGCTTGGGATAATTTCTGTAATCGTTATAGTGATAAACTGTATAAAAGGATTAAATAATGGCGAAGATTAAATATTTAGATTCTTTAATGGAACAAGCGTTAAAAGATGGGGTTTTTCCTGGTTGTAATTATTGTTTGATTGAAAATGGCAATAAACATTTTAATTCTTTTGGGTTTAAAGCATTAATTCCTAAAAAGGAAGAAAATGATATTGATACTATTTACGATATGGCTTCCCTTACTAAAGTTATTGCAACTGTTACATCAATTTTAATTTTGATGGAACAAGGAAAATTAAGATTGTATGACAATGTAAAGCAAATATTGCCTGATTTCAAAAACCCTAAAACAACAGTTTTTGATTTAATTACCCATACAGCAGGATTAAAACCGGGAATTAGTTATACAGAATATATAGGAAAACCAAAAGAACAGTTTGTAAAGGCAATTTATGAATTAGAACCAAGTAATGTAATAGGTGAGAAAATCATTTATTCTGATTTAGGTTTTATTTATTTAGGCTGGATTATTGAGAAGATTAGTGGTTTAAGTTTGCCTGAATTTACTTTTAAGTATCTTTTTGAACCGTTAGAAATGTATCGCACAGGTTATAATTTAAGTCCAGATCTTTATAAAACAATAGCCCCAACTGAAACAAGAACAGATCGTATTTGCGAGGGAGTTGTTAGAGGCAAAGTTCATGATGAGAAAGCTTATCTTTTAGGCGGTGCTTGTGGCCATGCTGGGCTATTTTCTTGCGTGAAAGATGTATCACATTTTATGGAAATGGTTTTAAATGATGGTGTTTACAAAGGAAAGAGAATTTTGTCTAAAGCTACAATCGACTTAATGTTTACTGAACTTGCTAGTCAAAAAGAAAATGAGACAAGTGTAATTACAGAAAAAAGGTCAGTTGGATGGACGATTATGGGCTCTTATCCTCAATCTGGATGCCTTGCAAGTTCGAAAACAATTATGCATACTGGCTTTACTGGGACACATTTATTTATTGATAGGTATAATCAAGTCGCATTTTGTGTATTAAGTAATAGAGTTCATCCAACTAGAGAGAATAATAAGATTATTGGATGGAGAGGAAGAATCGGAAATTACGTTATAAGTCATTTTGGGAAAGGATGTAAAGATGAAGTTTAAACAGTTTTCTAAAGATCAATTGCCAGCTTTAATAAAGCTTTGGAATGAAAATGCAACAGGAGAAAATGGGATTTTTAAGCCTTGGACTGAAGAATTATTTACAAATAAATTCTTAAATAATCCACATTTTAAAGATGAAAGTTTAGTTTTATTATACAAAGGAAATGAGTTAATTGGGGCTGGACAAGCTAATTTTACTAATCAAAATCCAGAAAGTCCTGGTTTTATTACGTTTGTAGTGGTGAAGAAAAAGTATCAAAGACAAGGATATGGAACACAAATTTTGGAAAAATTAGAACAATATTTAAAGGATAATGGCAAAACTTTTGTTCGTTGTTACTTTGGAAACCCAACAAATCTTGAGTGGTATGTTCCTGGATATGATAAACATAATCATCCAGGAGCGCCTGCAGTTGAGTTTAATTCAGCTTATTATTTCCTACTTCTAAGCTATGGATACAATACAAATGGACAACTAGATGCTTTTCATTTAGAACTTGAAAATTATGAGTTACCAGAGTATGTGGTTGATAAGAAAAAGGAAAATGAAAAAGATGGTTATTTTATTGATTTCTTTGATCCAGAAAAAGACCATGGTTTAAAAGAATTATTTGAAGATTTAAATAGTCCTACATGGTTTGAAGAAATTGAAAGACAAAGAAAACTTGGCAATTTAAATAAATTATTGGTTGTAAAGAAAGATCATTGTGCTTTAGGTTTTACTGGCCCAATTTTTACTGAACCTTCAGGAAGAGGCTATCTATCGGGAGTAGGAATTCATTCGAAAGTTAGAGCAAGAGGTTTGGGTAAAACAATGTTTTGTGAACTATGTTTGAGGTCAAAAGAAAATGGGGCTAAGTTTATGACTCTATTTACTGGTAGTGATAATAAAGCGCGCAATATTTATTTATATGCAGGGATGAGGATTGTAAAGTCTTTCGCAATTATGAGAAAGGATTTTAAATGAAAAAAATAAAAAGAGATTTAAAAGAAGGATATGTTACTTATTTTAGAAGTGATATACCAGTATTGATTCCTGAAAAAATAGAAGAAAAAGATGCTTTAAGGGGAGTTTGGGTATCAACTGTAGCTAATATTGATTTGCCAAAAATGAAAGATGTAGCAAGCTATAAAAAGCATTTAGATGATATTATTAAAACAGTAAAAGAATATAAAATGAATGCAGTTATCTTTCAAGTAAGACCTACTAATGATGCTTTCTATGAATCAGAGTTAAATCCTTGGAGTGCTTATATTACTGGTGAGCAAGGAAAATATCCTGGTTTTGATGTCTTTGGTTATTTTGTAGAGAAAGCTAAAAAGGCAGGAATTGAAGTTCATGCTTGGCTTAATCCATATCGTGTTAGTCAAGTTACTTTGGATAAGTTAGAAATGACCAAAGAAGAATTTTTAGCTTCGCTTCCTGATAAAAGTTTTGCTAAGCAAAACCCAGATTTAGTTATGGAAACTAGCCGTAAAGCTTTAATTTTAGATCCAGCATCAAAAAAAGTCCAAGAGTTTGTAAGTGATACAGCTTTAGAAATTGCTAAGAAATATGATGTTAAAGCTATTCATATGGATGATTATTTCTATCCTTATGAAGAATATGTAGATCCTAATGAAGAGAAGAAACAATACCAAGTTGGTATTAAAAACAAATCTGATTTTAGAAGATACAATGTAACTTGTTTGATTAAGATGATGAAAGAAAAGTTAGATACATTAGATCGCAAAGTTGAATTTGGTATTAGCCCTTTTGGTATTTATAGAACTAATACTAAATATTCTTCTAAAGAAAGTGCTTGGGAATATGGTTCAAACAATGATGAATCTTGTTTCAATTGTTATGAAGGCTTATACGCAGATATCTATTATTGGATGGAAAAAGGTTATATTGACTATGTAGTTCCTCAAGATTATTTCAATTTAGATTACTATAAAGTTTTAGAAGATGGCAGTGAAAAAGAAATTGTTAAGTATGCTGATCTAGCCAAGTGGTGGAATGAAGCCTCTAAAAAAACAAAAACTAAACTTTATATTGGTATGGGTTTATATCGTATGGGTGGTACTAATCAATGGGCAAATCCAGATGAAATCAAAAATCAATTGTTATTTAACAGCACTTTAGATTATGTTTCTGGGGAAATTTTCTTCACTTATCACAACTTAATTGATACAGTAGACAAATATCCTGAGGCTCAAAAGTCAATTAAAAGTCTATGGACAAAAGAAGTAAAAAGTATTTAAAAAGAGCATAAAATGCTCTTTTTATTTTAAATAATTGTTGCAATTTGTAGTTGTTTGTATTACACTATTAGTAGGAAAGTAGGAATTTCCAACAACAAAAGGAGGAATAAATATGGTTGTTGAATTAAGAAAAAAAGCGCAGATTACACTGCCAAAGAAAATTGTAGATCAACTAAATTTATATGAAGGTGATAAGTTTGAAATATCTGTAAAAAATGGAATTATAATGCTTGAACCAGTTGCTGTTTATCCTAAGGAATATATCAATAAGTTAGCGAAAGAAATTAGGCTACTTAAAGAGGATTCAAACTATAAAGACAAAGCATTTGATAATGTTGAGGATTTAATAAAGTATTTAAAACAAAGGGATAAAAGTGTATAAACTATTATTAACTGAAAATTTTGAAAAAGCTTTTAATGACTTAACCAAAAAAGAACAATCGCTATTTTATAAAAAAATGAGATTGTTTGTTGAAGACATACTACACCCTTCGTTTAGAACTAAAAAACTTCGAGGACAAGAAGATTTGTATGAAAGCAGTATTAATATGGATATAAGAATTATTTGGTATTTTGAAGGAGATGAATTAATTGTCCTTATTGATATTGGACATCATGATATATTAAAGAAATATTAGTGTTTTCTAATTAATAAAACTATTTTAAAGTTGAATTATTTTGATTAAAAAGAGCATAAAATGCTCTTTTTTTATTCAATTTGCCCTTGAAAAAAAAGTGGTTTTGTAGTATAATTTTGTTATATAGTATATAAACTCAAAACGAAAGGAATGATTGAAATTGTATAAGATTTACCCAAAAGTTAAGTATATTAAATATACAAAAGATGAATTTACAAAGAAAGACAAGTATTCCGTTTTTTTTACTGAAAATTTAGAAAACGTTTTTACAAACCTAAAGAGTTTTATTAAAGTAAAGAAAACTAGGAAAGTTGGGGATATTAATTTTATCTATGAAAAGGCAAGATCGGTTCAAACTTATAAGCTTGTTATTGAAAAAGATAAAATTGATGTTTATTACAATGATGCTAGTGGTGCTTATTATGCAAGCCAAACTTTAAAGCAAATTTTTAAATCTGAAAAGTTAGAAACTGTAGAGATTTGGGATGAACCTAAATTATTAGTTAGAGGATTTACTTTAGATATTAGTCGTAATAAAGTGCCTTCATTAAAGACTATCTATAAAATCATTGACCTTATGGCAGAACTTAAGATGAACCATTTTGAGTTATATGTAGAGGGATTTAGTTACGAGTATGACTTTGCAAGAAAGCATCTATTAGAAGATGGTTATATTACAAAGGAAGAATATAAGTTAATTGAGGATTACTGTTTTGCAAGGGAAATAGATTTTGTTCCTAACCAAAATGGTTTTGGTCATATGGGACCTTGGCTTGCTACTAAAGAATATAAAGACTTAGCTATTTGTCCTGATGGAGCATTTTATTGGGGAAGACATAGAAATCCAGTAACATTAGATCCCAAAGATCCAAGATCAATTAAACTTGTAAGTAAGATGTATGGAGAGATGCTTCCTAACCGAAAATCTAAATATTTCAATATTAACTTTGATGAACCAATGGAACTTGGTATGGGTAAGACTAAGGAACTTGTGGAGAAGGAAGGTTTAAGTAATGTTTATTTAGATTATTTAAATCTTGTTTTAGAAGAAGTTAAAAAATATAATAAAACACCGATTATGTGGGGGGATGTTTTAATCAAAGACCAAGAAGCTTTGAAAAAACTACCTAAAGATATTATTTTTGTAGACTGGGGTTATGATGCAACTTATAAGTTTTCTGAAACATTAAAAACTTTAGGAACTTTAAACATTAAGTTTGGAGCTGCTCCCGGTACTACAAGTTGGTGTAGCTTTACTGGAAGAACACAAGATTTTATTGAAAATATTAAAAGTGCTTGTGACAATGTTTATAAATATAATGGTTTAGGTATTTTATTAACTGATTGGGGTGATGCAGGTCACTTGCAATTACTTCCATCAATTGTAGCACCTTTAGTATTTGCGGGGTTTTATTCTTGGAGCTTACAAGAAGGCGAAATGATTAATGCAACTAAGTATTTAAACGAAGAAGTATTCCAAGATGAAAAAGGTAATTTTGCCCAAATATTACTTGGTATTGGTAATTATTATCAATTTGAAAACTATTATATTACAAATGCTACTTTAACTTTCTTTGGTTATATGTGGGCCCATTATGCTTTGCAGCAAGAAAAGCCATTAGATTATTATTATGAGAAAATTAAAAATAGTATTATTGAAGATGTTAAATATAAAGCATTAGTAGAGTATTTAGAACTATATCGCAAGGGATTAAAAAATACTAAATTAAAAATTAAAGATAAGAAATTAGTTTTAGCTGAAATCAATCAAAGTATTGACTTAGTTTTAGTTACGAGATTATTAATGCAAAGCTTTAATCATAAATTAGATAAAACTAAGAAACTTAAATTATTAGAAAAATTATCTAAGAATGAAAAGATTTTAGAAAAACAAAAAGAATTATGGCTAGCTAGAAATAAGAAAAGCAATTTAGCTGAGTCAATTGAGATGTTAGAAGCTGTCTTTAAATTAGGCAAGCTTCACTGCAAAGCATTACAAGGAGAAAACCATGAGTAAAAATAAGAAAAAATCTCAAGAAAAAGTTGAAGATGTTCAACAAGTAGAACAACAAAAAGAAGCAGTAGCAATTGAAGATGTTAAGATAACTACTGTTAACTATGATTTAGTTGATTCAAGCGAAAGTAGGTTAAAGCGTAGAACTAATCGTGTGAAGATGATTAAACGAGCAATTTGGCTTACAATTTTAGTTTTAATCATGACTATTTTAGTAGTTTCAATTGTGAAGAGTTTTAGACCTGATAGAACAACATCTGATTCAACAATCCCAGAAGAGTTATATCCAGAAGGTGATTACAATAATTACTTAAGAGCTAAAGCTACAGGTATTACTGATCCTCAAAGGTTAGAAGTACTTGATTTTGATAAAGATATTAAGCCATTACTTGTAACACCACAAATCGAAAGTATAGCAGTTGATTTAGCTGCTGGAGTTGCATCGCCAGAATCAATAGATTTTAAGTATCTAGCTGCAGATGATCCGTATACTTCAATTGTTTTACCAAATGGAGAAACTAGAGCTGGGTATTATACATCAGAAACAGGAAGTGTTACTTTCTCTGTTGATGTTTCAGAGGCTGGATTCTACTATTTGAGTTTAGTATATTATGCAGAGAAATCTCGTGATGAAACTTTAAATGTTAGAGAAACTAGTGGTGGAGCTAATATTGAAAGAAGAGTTTTAATTAATGGCGAGTTACCATTTGATACTGCCGGACACATTAGATTTTATAGAATGTGGAAAGATAGAGCAGCAATTATTCAAGATATTAATGGTAATGATATGAAACCATCACAAATGGAAGTATTCGATTTAAGTACAGCTTATGTAAGAGATTATACTGGTTATGTAATAGATCCTTATATGTTCCATTTTAAATCAGGAACTAATACTATTACTTTTGAGTCTGTTAGAGAGAATATGAGTATTGTAGAGTTAAAACTAGAATCTGTTCCAGCAATCGTTACTTATCAAGATTATTTAAATCTACATCAAGATAAAAGTGCACCAAGTGAAGTAATGTTACAAATTGAAGCTGAAGATTCAACAAAACGTTCATCTCCAACACTATATGCAATTGCTGATCGTACTTCTCCAACAAACACTCCATCGCATCCAGTTAAAGTAACACTAAACTCAATTGGTGGTACAAAATGGACAGCACCTGGAGATTGGATTGAATGGGAAGTTGATGTAGAAGAAGCAGGAATGTATGAGCTTAGTTTTAAGGCTAAACAAAATACAGCTCGTGGACTTTTCTCTACAAGAAGATTATATATTAATGGTGAAATTCCATTTATCGAAGCTAATAGCTCTAATTTTAATTACAGTACAAATTGGCGATTAGTTACGATGGGAAATAGTGAAGAAAACTATAAATTCTATTTCCATGAAGGTATTAATACAATTAGACTAGAATCTACACTTGGGGCTTATGGTAGTCCTATAAACAAAGTTAGAAATGTAGTTAATAGTTTAAATAATATGTACTTACAAATTATCTCAATAACTACAGTAAACCCAGACCCATATCAAGAATATCACTTATATGGAGACAATGCTCGTATTGTTGGTTTACTAGAATGTTTTGAAGCAAATGCTCAAGAATTGAGAGAAGTGTCAGCTTATATTACTGAACTTTCAGGAGAAAAAGGAAGTTTAGTATCAGTACTAGATACAATGGCAATTCAGCTTGAATCATTTTTAGAAAAGCCAAGAACAATTCAAGAAAGATTAGGAACGTTTGTTCAAAACTTATCTTCACTTGGAACTTGGATTACTAGTATTCAAGAACAATCACTAACAGTTGAAGCATTATATGTTTCTAGTAGTGATGCAGAATTACCAAAACCAAATGCTGACTGGTTTAGTAATGTGTGGTTTGATATTAAAGCTTTCTTTATGACTTTCTTCTTTGATTATCAATCAATTGGAGTAACAAACGCTGAAGGTTTTGATAAAGAAATTGAAGTATGGTTTTTAACTAGTGCTGTTGCCGGTAGGGAACAAGCTAACGCAATGAAGACTTTGTGTGATACAACATTTGTTAATCAAAAAGGAATTAACGTTATTTTAAAGGTTGTAGATCCCGGAGTATTATTACCGGCTACACTTGCTGGTACAGGACCAGATGTAGCCTTGAACGTTTATAACGGATTACCTGTAAACTATGCTTTAAGAAATGCTGCATATGATATTACCCAATTTGATGACTTCCGATACGAAGTTACTGAATATGGCGTTAAGGTATGGTTAGATGGTGAAGCTAATCCAAGATTTGCTGATAGTGCAATGACACCTTATGCTTTACAAAAGACAGCAGATATTCATGATTTAGAGTTTTATGCTTTACCAATCACGCAATCTTTCTTAGTTACTTTCTATCGTAAAGATATTTTTCAAGAAAGAGGTTGGACAGTTCCTAAAACTTGGGATGAAGTTACAAGCTTAGTAACAGAGTTACAAATTTCTAACTTACAGTTCTATTTACCACTAAGTGCAGTTGGGGCATCAGCAGCAGTAAACCAAGTGTTCTCATCAATGCTATTCCAAAATGGTGGGGATTTCTATACTGAAGATAAAACAGCTACTGCCTTAGATAGTGAAGAAGCAATGCAATCATTTGAAACTTGGGTTAAGTATTATACAGATTATTCTTTCCCGACAGCTGCAAGCTTCTTAAATAGATTTAGAACTGGTGAAACTCCAATTGGAGTTGTAGATTATACAACTTTTAACTACTTAGCTGTATTCGCACCAGAGATTACTGGTAAATGGGGCTTTGCGCCGATTCCAGGTGTGAGAAATCCAGAAACAGGCATTATCAATAACAAGGGTGCATCAAGCGGAACAGCAGGTATTATTATGAAACAAGCAAAAGATCCTGAGTCTAGTTGGGAATTCTTAAAGTGGGTTACATCAGCCCCAACTCAACTATCTTATGCTCAGGAATTAGAGTCAATTTTAGGTTCAGCAGCTCGTCATAATACAGCTAATATGGAAGCATTCAAGAGTATGGCTTGGACAGCAGAAGAAAAAGAAATTCTATTATCACAATGGGTTAATACAATTGGTATTCCAGAAGTAGCTGGTGGTTACTATACAGGAAGAAACGTAGAGAATGCCTTTAGAAAAACGATTAACGAAAAGTTAAATCCTAGGGAAGTACTACTAACTTATGTAGATACTATTAATGCCGAGTTAACAAAGAAAAGAAAAGAATTTGGTTTTATAACTAGAGAGGATGAATAAGTATGGCTGAAAAAGTTATAGCAGATAATCAAGCTATCAAGAAAAGAAGATCTTTTCGTGAGTGGAAAGAAGATACTGCCCGCCGTTTAGATGTTTGGAGCAGGAAAAAGCCAGCAAGAAGAAAATTTTGGTTAAATAAAACATTATATTTAATGATGATTCCTTACTTAGCATTATTTTTCTTATTTACTGTTTTACCTGTTTTAATGAGCTTCTTCTTAAGTTTTACATATTTTAACTTACTTGAGGCTCCAAAATTTATCGGTTGGTCAAACTACTTAACACTATTATTAGATGATCCAATTTTTATTGTAGCTGTGCAAAATACTTTAATTATTGCGATTATTACTGGGCCACTTGGATACATAATTTCCTTTGTCCTTGCTTGGTTAATTAATGAATTACCAGATAAACTAAGAGCATTTATAACTTTAATTTTCTATGCTCCATCTATTTCTGGAGGAGCGATTACAATTTGGAGTTTGATTTTCTCTAGTGATATTTATGGTTATGCCAATTCCTTCTTAATCAATTGGGGATTTATTAGAGAACCTATTCTTTGGCTTCAAACAGAAAAATATATATTGCCGATTGTAATTATTGTTCAGCTTTGGATGAGCTTAGGGGTTAACTTCTTAACCTTAATTGCTGGTCTAAAAGGTGTCGATAGATCACAATACGAAGCAGCAGCAGTTGATGGTGTTAAAAACCGTTGGCAAGAGTTATGGTATATTACTTTACCAAACATGAGACCACAGCTTTTATTTAGTGCTGTATTATCAATCTCAGCATCACTTGGTGTTGGTGCTGTAACTACTGCTTTAGCTGGTTTCCCTTCAATTAACTATGCCGGTCATACGATTGTAAACCACTTACAAGACTATGGTGGACAAAGATTTGAGATGGGTTATGCTTCAGCGATTGCCACAATCCTTTTCGTTTCGGCGATAGCATTAAATAAATTAATTAGAAAAATTATTGGAAGGGTGGGATCATAATGGCTGAAGCAAGAAAAAAATTAACTGCAGCTGAAAAAGCTCAGCTAAAAGAAGATAAAAAAGCTCTTCGTAACGCCAAACGTGCTAAACGTATTGACTCACGACCTTTCGCAGAAATAAGCACGATTAAAGTACATCGCCGTAGTAAAAAAAGAAAAAGAATTAATAGATCAGTTGGGGGCGACTTAGTACTATTTTTCTTCCTATGTTTAGCGGGAATTTTAAGTGCATTACCACTAGTATTAGTAATAAACAATGCCTTTAAACCTCTAGATGAGTTATTCAAGTTCCCACCAAACATTATTGTAAGAAACCCAACTTTAGATAACTTCACAGATTTGAGTGTTGCACTAGCTAACTCAACTGTTCCATTTGCTAGATATTTATTTAATACAGTTATGGTAACAATACTTGGAACAGTAGGACACGTAGTTATTGCCTCAATGTGTGCTTATCCACTTGCAAAATATAAGATTCCAGGTGGAACGATTATCTTTACAATTATCGTTTATTCTTTAATGTTCCCAGGAGCAGTAACTTCTATTCCTAACTACATTATCTTTAACTGGATTGGTTTAATTGATAATCCACTAGCTTTAATCTTGCCGATGATAGGATCATCCCTAGGATTATTCTTAATGAAACAGTTTATGTCTCAAGTACCGACTTCGTACATTGAATCAGCGAAGTTAGATGGTGCTGGCGATTTTAAGATTTTTTGGACTATCGTTATGCCTTTAGTAAAACCAGCTTGGATTACTTTAATTATTTTAGTTTTCCAAAGTTTATGGAATACACAAGGAGCGATGTATATTTATCGTGAAGACTTTAAGATGGTAAGTTATGCCCTATCGCAAATAGCTACAGCTGGAGCTGCAAGATCGGGTACATTAGCTGCGGTAAGCTTAATTATGATTACCGTACCAATAACAATGTTTATTATTTCCCAAAGTAGCATGCTTGAAACAATGGCTACAAGTGGACTAAAGGATTAAGCTATGAAGAAAGTATTTTATTTGCTAATTGCTTTATTGCTACTTGGTTCTGCTGTTGTTAGTGTTAATGCTAAGGGTGGATATACTTATGACCATAAAGGAACAGCTATCCACTCAACAGTGGGAATGAGTGCAAGTACTGATGGAATCTATACGATTACATCAAATGCCTGGGAAGGAATACCAGCTGACCAATTTACTTCTCCAGAAGACTTGTTTATATTTAAACACCCAGTTACAGGTGAAGAAACAATTTACATTATTGATTCAATCTCTAACCATTTATATGTTTTTGATAGTACATTAACACTTAAACAAGGTAGCGATGCATCAAGAAGAACAAGAAGATATCGCCTTAAAGGTGAAACTGTAGATAGGTTTTATGAAGGTGAAATTATTACTCGTTATGAGTTTAGACCAGATACAATTACTCGTTATGAATATGATAGAGTTAAGTCTGGTACAGATACTAGTAATGAACTATTTAAGAATAAAGTTGACTGGTTAACATTTACAGCACCACTTCAAACTCCAGTAGAAAGTAGGGGGGATAGTCAAAGATGGTATATCCAACCAAAAAATATTTCTGGTGTTTATCGTGCTTTAAGACCTTTAAGAGATGAAGGTGGATTCATTATTGAAGGTGAATATCAAGATGTTTTATATATTTGTGATAAAGGAAATAACCAAATTTTACTTTTAGATCCAGTTGATTACCACGTTATTCAAGTTGTATGTCAACCAGAATCAATTGTTTTTGAAGGTAAGACATTTTCGCCTTTAAAAATGGTTACTGACTCAACAGGAAGAATGTTTGTAATTTCTGAGTCTGTTTTTGAAGGTATTATGCAAATGAGCTACTTTGGCGAGTTCATGAGTTATGTTGGTGTTAACTATACAACATTATCCGCTTGGGATAAGTTTTGGCGTAACTTCTCGACAGAAGAACAACTAAAACAACAAACAGCGATTGTAAATACTGAGTTTAGAAATTTATCAATTGATGATGATGGCTTTATCTATACTGTTTCTAGAGCAACAAAGATCTCTACTTATAGTGAAGATGCAACAACAATGATCAAAAAGATTAACCCATCAGGTAAAGATACTTTAGTTAAAAATGGTTATCATTTACCAGTAGGGGATATTGCATTTACCATAGAAGGTAGTAGTGCAAGCGATGGAATCTCGATTTCATCAAGATTTGCAGGTATTGCAATTAATGACTATGGTGTTTATACAGTAGCAGACGAAAAAGCAGGAAGATTATTTACTTATGATGACGAAGGTAACTTACTTTACATTTCAGGAAATTCAGGACCAGAGTTAAATAACATCAATAGCCCAACTGCTGTTCGTTATCAAGGTGAAGATATCTTAGTACTTGATAAATACAACAAAGCTGTTATTCGTTTTGAACCAACTGATATTGCAAAGATTATTAATAAAGCAGTTAAATATCAATATAATGGTCAATTAGCTGAAGCAGCAGAAGAGTGGAAGAACGTAGTTTCAGAAAACCCTAACTATGAGCTTGCTTATATTGGTATTGGTAAATCATTATTAAATGAAAATAGATATCAAGATGCTATGGCTAACTTCCGTTTAGGATTTGAAACTAGTTATTATTCAAATGCTTATCAAAGATATCGTGATCGTGAAATTAAACTTAACTTTACAGCATTTGCTGTTTTAGCAATCGGAGCAGCTTTAATTTTAGTTGCTAGAAGTAAGATAGCAGAGCTACCAAGGAAAGATATTATTAGAATTGTGGGTGAAGATTAATGGAAGGAAAACAAATTATGACAACTGAAGTTTCTAAAAAAGAAAAGTTTCTTAATATTGCAAAGCTTGTTTTATCAAAAATCTCACAATTCTTTAAGTTTTTATGGAATGAAGGAGTTAAGTTTCCTGTTTATATTTTATTTCAACCTTTTAAAGGATTTGATGAATTTAAGAGATATAAAAGAGCAAAGATGGGTTTAGCTATTACTTACATTGTTCTTTATATTCTTTTAAGTATTATGGATTTCCATTACTCAGGTTTTATTGTAAACCAAAGAGACATTACTGATTTAAATACGATAGCGGAAATAGGATATGTAGTTGTACCTTTAGTTGTTTTAGTAGTTGCTAACTGGTCAGTTACAACACTATTTGACGGTAAAGGAACGATGAAAGATATCTTCTTACTTACTAGTTATGCTTTATTTCCAATGATAGTTACTAAATTCTTTGGAATTTTTGTAAGTAATATTATCGTAGCTAAAGAAGTAGGTATCTATAGTTTAATTATGGGTATTGGAGCTTTTGGTAGTGCTTATTTCCTTTTCGTTGGTTGGATGGCTATTCATGAGTACGGTTTAGTAAAATGTGTTTTAATGGCAGTGTTTACTTTAGTTGCGGCTATAGTAATTCTATTTGCTGTTGCTTTGCTATTTGATTTATACCGTAGAATCTTTAGTTTCGTATACACAGTATATCGAGAGATATCCTTACGATATTTCTAGAAGGAGGAAAATAAGTTGAAAATTATTAGATTAAGACATATTGTTTTAGGTCTATTAGTTATAGCAATTAGTATTACTTTAGGTGTTTACTTTATCGGTGGCCTAAAAGCAACAACTATTAGCTATGATAATGAAGAATTCAATTCTGAAGAATTTCTCCTTGATTTTTCTCATCTAGAACAATATGATCGTAAAATTACTTTTAAGGCAGGATTCCCTGCAAGTGATATTGACAATGTAGCTAATGCATTAAAGACTGCAGGTTATAAAGTTGAAAAAACAGATTACTATGGCAATACAGCAATCTATCTTAATTTAAATGTTGGTTATAATGAAGAAGATATTACTAATGAAATGTATATTGCTCAACTTGCTATTGCTAGACTTTTTGAAACTGGTGATTTTGATATGGACATCTATGAAGATAATTTAGGTGAACCAGGAGTTGATAACTTAAAAGTTGTAGCAACAACAGATAAAGGCAAAGCCGCTTTTCAAGAGATTGTAGATAAATTAACTGCATTAAACTTCTTTGACACTTATGAAACAACTATTATTCAAGTACCTAAAGAAGGTGGAGAAGAAGGTGAAATGGAAGATCAAGAAATCGTTCTTCCAAATAATACTAATATAGATTTTGAGAATCATACTATTGTTTTTGATTATCCAATTAAGTTAATTGAAACTAAGATGTCAGAACTAGCAATAGTTCAAAAATCAATTGAAGATCCTGATGAAGAAGTTCTTGCAAATATTCGTCAAGATATACAAAGAGCAGTTGGTATTTTAAATGATATTGCTGAGTCAATTGTTTTAAACTCAGTTTTAGATAACATTGAATATAAAACATCAATTTTTGAGGAAGAAAGAATTGTAGCTCAAAATGAAAAATTTACAATGTATATTAATGAAAAAACAACGGCTATTTCGATTGGCTTAAATTCAACTGGAACACCAAAGAAAGTTGGTGGAGTTCAAGTTCAAGATAAAAACGGCTTTTTAGTGTATGAATCATTTAATGTTTTATATCAGTTAAGTGATTACACAAATGATAGAGGTGAATTAGTTAGTGGTGATGTTTTTAGACTTCGTTATTTTGGCAAAAGCGGAAAAGTTTCAGCAACAGCCTTAGGAACATATTCGAAGAGTGTAGCTTATATGGACTTAATTAAAGGTACGGCTACAAAACACTACAAGATTAATTATGCTGGGGATAATAAAGTTCAAGTTTTATATGAAGTTGGTGAATTTACTAATGCCAACAACTTCTTCCCTAAATATATTGAAAGAACAGTCTTTGAAGATGTAGTTAGAGGTAACACTTGGATTACGAAAGTTGTATCATCTGAGCGTGATTCACAAGGTCATTTTAATTTAATTTATCGTGAAAATGGTGTTACAACAAACGAAGAAGCTGCTAATTATATTGAAGCAAATGGCTTAGGCAAAGCAACACCAGCTTATAGTGTTGATGGTACTAATACTTTCTTAGGCTATTGGGATTTAAGTGGATTGCTTTGGACAGAAGCAGATTATGAAGATGGTAAAGTAACTATAGACAAAGTGGGAAAACCAAAGTTAGTTGTAGGGGTAAACTGCAATACTAAAGATTCTCCTGTTCGTGTTAACCCATTCTTAACGGCAGCTAATATTAAGTCAATTATGGATGGTAACTATGAACTTATCTATAACATAACTACTAACGAAACAAATAAAAACTATATTCACTATACAGAAAATAGTTCTAAGACTTATGAAAATAAAGCTACATCAGAATCAAGAAGAAATGAATTATATATGTTCTTATATGATATTAGTCCAACTAATTATATGAGAACTAGTACTTCAGTTATAGATAAATATGATGATAGTAAAATTGTTTATTATGAGGGTAGACCAGTAGTTCAAGGTGGAGTTCCACTAAGAGACGCAGAAGGAAACTATGTTTATGATCAACTAGGTAATCCAGTTCGTGCTCAATTTAGTGAACCTTTCTTAGCAGCTGAAGGCGAAGAAAGAAGGAATATTGTAGAAGAGCAAAATAGGATTTACCAACAAAGTGCTGCTTCAGCAAGTGCGGTTTTCCAAGTTGGAGTTCAATACGAGCTTACATTAAATGGATTAAAGTTTGATGTTTTACATGATTCAATTAAAGAAGGTGCTAGTGGTGAAGATGGTTATCCTCATGAATTCAGAATTTCAAGTATTGAAATTTTACCATTCTTCAATAAAAATTTTGACCATAACTCTGAAGGGGAAATTATTATCCCTGATGGTAGTGGAGCTGTAATTGGTTTTAATAGTGATAAACAAGATCAATTCGTAGCGGGTTATCAACCGAAAAAGATTTATGGTTTTGATAAATCACAGATCTTACGTACAGCACCAGCTGATGTACAAACAATAATGCTACCAATGTATGCTTATTTAGATAAGACAGAAAATGTAGGGGTTATCGGTATTATTGAATCTGCTCCAAGTCATCATAGTATTGTGGCTGACTTTATGAGAACAAGGACAGCAGGTAGTTCAAACTATGTTAACTATGAAGTAAGTATGAGGGATTCTGAGTTTGTAAATGTTGGAAGATCATGGTATGTATCTTCATATCAAAAATGGTCGAAATCGTTGATTCCTACGGACTTATCATATTACTTCCAGTTCATTGTTCCAGAAACAATTGAAGATGGTGAAGTAAAATCAAATGCTAACTTTAATTATGTTGAGGTAGCAAAGCAATATCGTAGTTATTTAATTAACAAATACGATTTGCAAGAAATTGATCAAACTAAGACTAATGTAGTTAATCTAAACTTCTTAGGTGCTTTTGAAAAAGATACAATGACAGCTGGATTTGTTTATCAAAAAACACATAGTCTAACAACTTTTGAAGAAGCACAAGAGATTATTGAAATCTTAAAAGAAAAAGGTGTAGAAAACTTTAGTGTTAGTTATACATCATGGACTAAAGATGAGATGGAACCTAAAGCAAGAAAAGATATTAAAATTTCTAATGTTTTAGGTGGAAAAAAAGGATTTAAGAAGTTAAGTGAATTCTTAACTGAGAACAATATTAATTTCTATCCAGAAGTTAACGTTTCTACAAACCAAGGATATGACTATCCATTTGGTATGAAAAAGTACAACGCTAAGAGTGTAAGTAATACAGAAACTGTATACTATCCTTATGTAGTACCTACTGGTAGATTTGATCGTTCTCTTGCTCCGATTTATCACATTTCACCTCGTTTTTATCAATCATACTTTAATAAATACTTAGCTAATTATGAGAAACTTAATACTTCAGGTATTTATTTATCTGATTTAGGTAACTTAAAAGTTTCGTCATATGATAATAAAAAAGAAATCTTTACTGTTGTTGGTCAAGATTATCAAATAGCTACATTAGATATAGCTAAAGAGTCTGGTAAAAAGGTAATGCTTAAAAATCCGTTTGATTATGCATTACAATATGCAAACATTATTGTTGATGCACCAGTTACTACAACTTTATATCCAGCAGTAGAGCATTCGATTCCTTTATATCAATTAGCATTAAGTGGATTAGTTGACTATACAACAACTACAGTTAACTATAACAATCAACAATCTTATCGTTGGTATCTATTAAAAGCTTTGGAGACAGGTTCGAATTTGAACTTCGTAATTTCATATGCAGATACTAATACCTTACTAACGACTGATTATACAGAGTACTTTAATACTTACTTCCTAAACTGGGAAAACAAAATTGTTGAGATGAATCAAAGAATCAATGAGGCAGGAATTCACCAAGGAAGATTAGTAGACCATAAGTACATTACAGACAACGTAGTTCAATCTACGTATGCAAATGATTTTGGCGTTGTTTGTAGAGTTATTATTAACTATGCAAATAGCCAATATTTAGATAGCATAAATGGAATTTCCATTGCTGCAAATGACTATGTCATCTTGGAAGGAGAATAATTATGAATCAAAATCAAGCTAAAAAAACCTTCAAAGAAAAATGGAATGACTATTTTGCTAGGAGAAGATATTATATTGCTTTAGAAGAACAAGCAAAGCAAGATAAAATCCAAGCCAAAAGAGAAAAGGAGATGCAAAAGCAACTTCAAAAAGATCAAAAAGCTCAAGCTAAAAGAGACAAGGTTACTTGGTATAAAAAAGCTAAATGGGCAATTCAAGACTTTTTCCATAAGATTAACATTTCAAAACCAGTTGTAAAGGTAAAAGATGTTTTATCTTTTGTTCCAAGAAAACTAACTAGAAATTTAACTCATAGAAAAAAGAAAGCTTTATGGGGAGTTGTTTTTGTCATTCCGCTAGTTATCGGTTTTGGTTATTTCTTCTTAATTCCGTTTATTACAACTGTTTTCTATAGTTTTTCTCATATTCAAACGATAGGATTAAATCCAGTTACGGGAGATAATATGGGAGTTATTACTGAAAATATCGGTTTTGATAACTATCAATTTGTTTGGAATCAACATTCTACTTTCAGACAAAGACTATTAACATCATTTGGTAACACTTTACTTGAAGTACCATTAGTATTAATTTTCAGTTTAATTATCGCAGTTGTTTTAAATACACAATTTCCTGGCCGTAGTTTTGTAAGAGCAGTCTTCTTTATGCCAGTTATCTTTAACTCACAAGCAGTTGAAGTTGCGATGAAAACAGGAGCAGAATTAACAGCTGCTACTGCAGAAACAACAAGTACAATGCTCCAAGGTGGATTTGACTTTAGTTTCTTCTTACTCGAAGCGGGAGTTCCTGGAGGTGTTGTATCCTTCTTGGGCAACGCAACATCCTCGATTTATGATGTAATTACATATTCGGGTGTTCAAATCTTAATTTTCTTAAGTGCAATTCAATCAGTTCCTAAACATCTATATGAAGCAGCTAAAATGGAGGGGGCAACTCAATATGAAATCTTTTGGAAAATTACTTTCCCAATGGTTTCGCCATTAATGCTTACGGCAGGTGTTTATACTGTTGTTGACTCCTTCTTACGAAGTGATCTCTTAAGTATTTTAGATTATTATTCAGTAAATAACTTCGTAGCCTTAACTGGTGGTTTAGGGATGGTTACTGCTCATGGTATTCATGCGGCTATGAGCTGGTTATTCTGTTTATCATCAATCATACTAATATCCTTAGTATTGATTGTAATATCAAGGGTGGTGTTCTATTATGACGAGTAAACAAAAAATTGTAGTACCACAAGAATATTATTCTAAACCTGTTTTAACAGAGCATGAAAAAAAGACAAGAAGAAAAGTTTATGCTCAAAAAGTTGGTGGTAGAGCTGGTAGAATTTTTAAAACGCTGATTTTAATTGGATTATGTTTTGTAATTCTTTTACCAATTTTCCAAAAATTCTCTTATGCATTTAGATCACCTAACGACTTAACTAATCCTCAAGTTGTTTGGATTCCATCTGAATTCAGTACAGCTAATATTGGTTTAGCTATGGACTTACTTGATTATTGGCCTACTTTAGTAAGAACTACACTTCTTTCTTTAGCAATAATGTTTATCCAAGTTATGGCATCAGCGATAGCAGGTTATGCTTTTGCTAAGTTAAGATTTAAAGGAAGTAATATTCTCTTTTATCTTATTCTCTTTACCTTAGTTGTACCGAATGAGACTTTGCATGTTTCAAGATCGTTATTCTTAGTTAATACAACGTTTTTTGGTATAAAGTTGATGGGAACAGTATTATCCATATTTATCCTATCAGCATTTGGTCAAGGAATAAGATCGGCGATTTTCATTTATCTTTTCAGACAGTTCTTTAGAAATATCCCAGCAGAATTAGAAGAGTCTGCGCAAGTGGATGGTGCTGGTGTTATTAGAACATTCTGGAGTGTAATGTTACCAAACGCTAGAGGAGCGATAGTTGTTGTGGCATTGTTTGCTTTTGTATGGCAATGGAATGATTATTACTTTGCGAGATTGTTTAGTATCGTTCAATCATATCCGGTATTAGCAGCTCGTTTAGGGGAAGGAACAGATCGTTTGTTTACGGTTATTAGTGGTTGGGTAGCCAAAGGTAAACCTATCTTTGATACTTTAACCGATGAAGCTTTAGCGACCGATCCGATGTTCTATGGATTAATTGCGAATACTGCAGCACTACTAATGATGCTACCGTTATTAATCGGTTATTTCTTCGTTCAAAAACAATTTGTAGAGGGAATTGAAAGAACCGGAATCACGGGATAAAAAATAAAAGGTGCTATTTTATAAATAGCACCTTTCTTTTGTTTAAGGAGGATTTGATGAAGCTAAAAGATTTAAGTTTAAAACAAAAAGTTGGGCAAATGCTTATGTTTAGTTTTCATGGAACTAGTTATAATAAACAAGTAGATTATCTTTTAAATGAGTTAGAGCTTGGAGGCTTGATTTTATTTAAAAGAAACATTACTTCTTTAAAGCAAGTAAGTAAATTAAATAGCAAGATTTCTCAAAATAAAAAGATTAGGCCATTTATTGCTTTAGACCAAGAAGGTGGACCAGTTCAAAGAATTGAAAAAGGAATAACACCACTTCTTTCTGCGATGGGTTTTGCGGCTAATGGAAGTGATCCATATGAGTTATATAAAGGGGCAGGCAGGGACTTAAAACATTTAGGTTTTAGTATTAACTTTGCTCCTGTTGCAGATGTTAATAATAATCCTTATAATCCTGTAATTAACTCAAGAAGTTATTCTGATAATCCAGAGATTGTTTCAAGATATGTTTTAAAAGCAAGTCAAGGTTTTAAAGATGCTAAGCTAATTGCAACGGTTAAACATTTTCCGGGTCATGGTGATACGAATGTAGATAGTCATTTAGGTTTACCAGTAGTAGATAAGTCTTTAGAAGAAATTGAAAAAGTAGAACTTTATCCTTTTAAAAAAGCTATTGAAAATGGCGCTAATGGAATAATGATGTCGCATATTGTTTATCAATGTTTAGATAAAGACAATCCTGCTAGTTTGTCTTATAACATTATTACTAAACTTCTTAAAGAAAAGTTAGGATTTAAAGGACTAGTTGTAACTGATTCATTAACAATGAAAGCTATTTGGGGTAACTATAGTATAAAAGAGATTGTCAAGAAAGGAGTCTTAGCGGGAAATGATATTTTATGTTTCTGCGGTAAGGCCGATTTAAATGAACAAAAAGAAATCTATAATACTTTTGTTAGTTTAGTGGAAGAAGGAGAAATTCCTCTTTCAAGAGTAGATGAAGCAGTAGGTAAGATTTTAGAATATAAAGAAATTTATTTGGAAAAAGATTTAGCTTTTGAAAACAATTTAAGTGTTATTAAAAAGGAAGAAAAATCTAAACTAGCAAAAAAGTTTGCTTTAGAATCAATCACTTTAGTAAAAGATAAGGGGCTAGTTCCAATAAAAAAACAAGAAAAGATTTTTGCAATCTTTCCAGAAATTAAACTATTTAGTTTAGTTGATAACAAAGAAAATGATTATTTTACTTTAAAAGATTTCTTAGATTGTAATGAAGTTGTAATAAACCAAGAATTTATTAATTATAAGTTAATTAAGGATGAAATTAAAAAAGCAGATAAAGTAATTTTTTGTACTTACAATGTAACTAAGGGGGATTATCAAACTAAAGTTTGGCAAGTCCTAGATCCAAATAAAACAATTGTAGTTAGTATGAGATCACCTTATGATATCTTACATTTAGAAAATGTTGAGAGCTATATCTGCTTATATGAAGCAACTTTACTTTCTTTGAAAAGTTTAGTAAAATTAATATATAGCGGTAAGTTTAAAGGAAACTTGCCGATTAAATTAGAAGGAGGAAATATGAAAATTATTAAAGTTAAAGACTATGAAGAAATGAGTAAAAAGGCCGCTGAAATAATAGCTGATGTTGTTAAGAAAAACCCTAAAGCTAATTTAGGTTTAGCTACTGGTTCAAGTCCTTTGGGTACTTATAAAAATCTAATTAAAAAGTATGAAGCTAAGGAGATTTCTTTTAAAGATATAAAGAGTTTTAATTTAGATGAATATTGCCAGTTAGATAAGAATCATGAACAAAGTTATTATTCTTATATGAATGAAAACTTATTTAAACACATTGATATTAAAAAAGCAAATACTCATTTACCTTCATCTGAAGGAGATGACTTAGAAGCTAACTGTAAAAAGTATAATGATTTATTAAAGAAAAATCCTGTTGATTTACAGTTATTAGGAATTGGTGGTAATGGACATATTGGTTTTAATGAACCAGGAACTGCCTTTACTCAAGAAACATTTGTAGTTAAGTTAGCTGAGAAAACAAGAGAAGATAATAAGAGATTTTTTGCATCAATTGATGAAGTTCCTAAGTATGCAATTACGATGGGAATTAAGAATATTATGGATGCAAAAGCAATTTTGATGGTAATTAGTGGAAAAGGAAAGCAAGATGCAGTTAATAAACTTTTATCTAAGAAAGTATCTATAGATTTTCCGGCAAGCATTTTACATAAGCATCCAAATGTTACTGTAATTATCGATGATGCTGCATATGGAGATAATAAATGATAGAGTATAAAAATTTTAAACAATTTAAAGATTACCATTTAATCCAAGAATTATGGAATGATGATTTACTTGGAATGTATCCTATTTCTGATTTTATTTTCAAACAAAATGTTACTGAGAACAAATATGTTCTTAAAGAGAATTCTTTTGTAGCATTAGAAGGAGATGAAGTTGTTGGTTTTATTATTTCTAAAGAGTTTATGAATGATATGATTAAAAGATATCACGATATTGGCTTTATTAGTTTGTTTTATGTAAAGAGAAAATGTCGTAAGCAAAAAATTGCCACTACTCTTTTTGAAAAAGTAGAAGCTGGTTTTAAGAAATTGGGTAAAAAGACTATTTGGATTGGAAAAGATATTAATAATTTCTTTCCAGGAGTTCCGGTTGATTTCAATCATCTAACAACAAACTTTTTAGAAAAAATTGGTTATAACAATTTAGGGCCTACTCATGATATGGTATGCTACCATTACCAAAAAGATGTAATTGAACATTTTGAGAATATGGAAAAATATCAATATCGTTATTTTGAGAAAAAGGATTATAAAGCTACTAAAGCATTTTTTGAGAAATGTTTTCCTGGAAGATGGGAATTTGAATTCCAAGATTATTATGAGACAGGAATATTTGGTAAGGATTATATAATTTGCTTAGATAAAGATCAAGTTGTTGGTTTTGTAAGGTTAAGTGATACAAAAGTTCCAGTATTCCCTTATCATATTACTTGGTATCAAAAGTTCAATAATCTAGGTGCACTTGGACCTTTAGGTGTTGATAGTGACCATAGGAGACAAAAAATCGGTAGTAATTTATTGAAAATTGCAATTAAAGACTTACATGATCGTGGATGCACAGAACTTTTAATTGATTGGACAGGCCTTTTAGACGTTTATAATCGTTTAGGATTTGAGGTTTGGAAGAGTTATACAACTTACGATAAAAAGATTTAAAACTAGATATCGTTTTCAAAAAACTCTTGATATTTTAGGTATTATTTAGTATAATAATAATGAGGTCGTAGGACTTAAAGCAAATCAAACAAGGAGGAAAAATCATGAAAAAATGGTTATCATTGCTTTTAGTATTTGGTTTGAGCTTATTACTATTTGGATGTAGTTGTGATGACAAAGTTATCGAAGTTACATCAGTAGAGCTTGGATCAAATGCCAAAGAATTACAAGTAGGACAAACTTATCAAATTAATCCTACTGTAAAACCGGACAATGCCACTGATAAAAAAGTGACTTACGACAGTGATAATAAAGCAGTTGCTACTGTTAGTGCTAGTGGTTTAGTATCAGCAGTTGCGGAAGGAACAGCTGTTATCACCGTTAAAGCAGGTGCAAAACAAGCAGAGCTTACTATTACTGTATTGCCGGAAGAAGAAGTACAATTAGTTATTACCGTTCCACAGGAAGCAGCAACAATTGTTGTTGGCGGAACTTACACACTTGGAGCACAAGTGAAAGATCAAACTGGAGCTCCACAAACAGCAACATTAGCATATGCATCAAACAATGAAGATGTTGCAACAGTAGACGATAGTGGAAAAGTTACTGGACATGCAGCAGGAACTGCAGTTATTACAATCACATCTGGTGAACTTTCTAAGACTGTTACAATTACAGTTACAGAAAAAGGACTAGGTGAACGTGCAATCGCAGGTGTTCCTGAAGAAGATCCTGAAAACAATGTATACATCTTTATTGGAAGAAAATTTACTGCTACTGTAGAAAACCTAAGAGAAGGTGAAACAGTTGCTTGGAATACTCAAGATACTGAAGTTATCTCATTAAGCGCTGAAGGTGCTGTAGAAGCTCTTGAAGCAGGTATTGCAACTATTCACGCAATTGTATCTGACGCAGAAGGAAATCAAGTAGCTGATTTAAGCGCAACTTTTGAAGTTATGGATGAATCAATTCTACCATTATTCGTATCTGAACCAGGATACACATTAAAGAGAGAAGAAATTGCAGTTGAGTATTCTGCTAATTATAAAACTAATAAAGTAGATCCAGTTACTCAAGATGTAATTTACAAAGTTGAAGATATTACAGATCCTGAAAATCCAGTTGAACTTGGACAAAACTATGAAGCTAACGAACAAGAAATTCCAGCAGAAGATATCGCTGAAGTATTAACATTCGTTATCGCAGCAGATGGAACAAGTAAAACTGGTGTTAATAGAGGAAGATTAAGAGTTGTAGCATTAAAACCAGGTTTATTAAGAATCACAGCTAAAGTTGGCGAAGAAACATCAGAGCCATTTGAATTAAGATTGATTGATAGACCAATGCCAACTGAATTAGTAATTAGTGCACCAAACGATGATCCGCAAATTGAAACTAAAGGCGGAAGTTTAAAATTATCAGTTTCAAGTAAACCATCGTTCTCATATAGCACTGTTACTTGGTCATCAAATAATCCTTTAGTAGATGTTCGTACAGATGGTACACTTATCTGCAACGGAACAGATGATGATATTGGAACAGTTGTAACTATTACAGCTACATCAACTGTAGTTGAAGGTTTAACAGCTACAATTGATATTACAATAAAAGAAAAATTTGTAGAAGAAATTAAAACACCAGAACCAACAAGCATTACTATTAACGGTTATCCAGATGTTTTCATTGGCGAAACATATCAATTTACAGCTGACGTTGGACCAGCAGGTGCAAATCAAACTGTAGTTTGGTCATCACAACAAGATGCTTATGCTTCTGTTGATGAAAATGGTTCAGTAACTGTTCATGCAGCTGGTGAAGGAAAATCATTCTATATCATTGCACGTGCACCAAGTGTTGAAAACCCTGGTACATATGCAGTTACACAAAGATATCAAATTAGAGCTGCTAAGCCACCAGTTGATCCAGATCCAATTAACTTAAATGGATATAATATTACAATTATGAACGCAAGCCATGCATTATTTGATCAAGATCCATTCTTACCAGAATATGCAGGCGCTGACAAGACTGCTAAACAAGCAGCTTGGCGTGAAGTTGAAGAAGCTTATAACTGTACAATTAGCGTAGTTGCTTATCCAGAAGAAGCTCCATGGGGACCAGCGAGAGTTCAATGGATTAACAATAATGCAAATAATACAAAAGGTGGAGCAGACTACTATATCGCAACTACTACATGGTTAAATCAATTCTCTGCAAGTCAAGCATTATTCCCAGTACAAGACTTATATATTCGTTTTGGAAAGAATAGTATGGACCCTGCATCAAGAGAAGCAGCTACATATAAAGGAAACTTATTTGCTATGAGTACTTCTACATATGGAGCTAACTATATTGACCGTGGTTTATTCTACAACGTTAACTTACTAGAAGAAGTTGGAATGGAAAACCCTGCTCAAATGTTCATGAGTGATCGTTGGCATCACAGCGATTTCGAACAATGGGTATTAGATGCACAAGTTGCAATCGGCCAAAAAGGTGAAGGTTATTATGCTATTAGTGGTAGACCATTCTTCTACTGGGCAGGTATGATTAACGTAGCTGGTATTAAGATGGTTGACTCTGCAAGTGCTTCACTTAACGTTGATGGACCTATCCAAAGAAGTGTAGTTAACGTACTTAAGAGAATCTATATGAACCACCAAGCTTGGGATCCAACACCTGCATATGATGCTCTAACTGAAGCATTCAGAACAGAAAAAGCAATTATGGACGGCGGAGAAATGTGGTTTGTAAAGACTGACAACCGTTGGCCAATTGATATGTGGTCACCTGGCGACCCATCTGGTACAAGATATGGATACGTTCCATTCCCTTATCCAGATAGTATGAGTAAAGATCAAACTAAGGTTATTACTAAGGGTGGATCAATTTACTCTATGGTTAACCATATGACTCATAAACACGCAGCTGCAGGCTTAACTGATGATGCAGTAGCATATGAAGGTATTTATCGTGCTCTAAACGACGTATTTAGATGGACAGAAAGAAAACAAAAAGAAGCTGGAGAAATGGTTGGAGAAACTGAATTAGACGTTAGACGTCAAAATGCTAGTTTAAGACTAGATGATCCATTCTCAATCGAATGTGTTCTATTCTATGACAAACGTAGAGTAATGTATGACCCATATGAAGAAGTAATCGGAATTTGGGGTAATCCATCAGCTGCAAGACCAGCTGAAGAAGGTATCCGTCAAGGAGCAGACTACTCAGCAGTTGTAGCAGAATGTATGCCAGCATGGCAACAAAAGGTTATCGCACAATTCGGATAGAATTTAAAGATATAAACAAAACCACACGATTTTATCGTGTGGTTTTTTATTTCTCTTTTATTGTTATTTGACCTTAGGTATGGTATAATATAAAGAGTTTAAGGAGTTAATTATGGATGTAGAAAAGTATGTCAATAGTAAAGCTTTTATCTTTTTTGAATGGACATATCGTTTAATAATAATGAATTTATTGAATCTTTCACTAATTATAACTATGAGTTTTGGTTTTTGGGTGCTATTTATTGCCACTCAAAAAATGACTTATTTTTATCTAGCAATTCTACTAACGCTTTTGGGATTAATTATTACTTCAATTGCTAGTTTTAAAACGATTAAAGACTTAAGCGGGTATCGAAGGAGTGGTTTGTATAAAACCTATTTTTCCAATCTTTGGTTTAGTTTTAAAGATCTTTGGTTTATAGAATTGCTTATTTTAATTGTTTATGCCTTTCTATTAGGATCATCAGTAACTTATAGTTTGATTTTAAATCATGAAGATTTTACTTATGATTTTATAGGGATAGTTTATACCGTTGGTTACTGGCTTGATTGGGTTTTATTATTTTTCTTAACTCAAGCTGTGATTTCATTTTGGGCTGTCTATAGCCATTTTCAAATGACGAAATGGAATTATATTAAAGCTAGTTTTTATATGTCTTTTAAGTTGTTTTTACCAACACTGCTAGCAGGGATTTTTTTCTTTTTAACACCAGTATTAATAATTGTTTTAGGTTTAATTCTTAGTCCAATGCTATCATTATTACTTATTTCGTTTTTTAGTTTATTTGGAATTAGTTTACCTCAGTATTTATACTTTAGAATGATAAAAGGCAAATATGCATACCTTACAAAAAATCCTGATGATATTCAGGATTTCGATAAATATGAATTAGAAAAGGAGAATGAAAATGAAATTTAAATTAGGAATTGATCGTATTGATGAACACTTAGATTTATTTAAAGGAAAGAGAGTAGGTTTAATTACTAACCCTACTGGTATTAATTCAAAATATCAATCTACAATTGATGTTTTAAATGAAAAGACTAACTTAGTTGCTTTATTTAGTCCCGAGCATGGCGTAAGAGGAAACTTACAGGCAGGAATTAATTTAGGAACTTACGTAGATGAGGAAACAGGAATTACTGTTTATTCTTTATATGGAGATACAAGAAAACCATCAAAAGAAATGTTAGACGAAATAGATATTTTGTGTATAGATATTCAAGATGTAGGGGCAAGATTCTACACCTATGTTTATACGATGGCTTATTCAATGATGGCTTGCAAAGAAGAAGGTAAGAAGTTTGTTGTATTTGATCGCCCAAATCCAATTAATGCTTCTGATTATGAAGGTAATATTTTAGATATAAATTATCGTTCTTTTATTGGTTACTACCCAACAATCCAACGTCATGGAATGACAATTGGAGAACTTGCTTATTTGTTTAATAAAGAGTTCGAAATTGATTGTGATTTAGAAGTTATTAAGATGGCTGGTTATGACCGCACTAAATATTTAGATGAATTAGACATTTTATATGTTTATCCATCGCCTAATTTACCAACAGTTAATAGTTGTATTCTATATCCAGGAACTTGTATTTTTGAAGGTACAAATATGAGTGAAGGAAGAGGAACAGCAACTCCATTTGAATTAATTGGAGCACCTTATATTAATTCTAAGGAATTAGCAGATAAGTTGAATAGTATGAAGATAGATGGTGTTCATTTTAGACCGCAATATTTCACGCCAATTTATTCAAAAAATAAAGACTTATTGTGTGGCGGAGTTTATATTCACATTTTAGATCGCAAAAAGTTAAAGTCAGTATCATTAGGTTTTATTTTGCTTGATACGATTAGAAACTTATATCCAAATGACTTTAAGGTAAATGCACCTTGGAGAGAAGGCGGAAGAACGATGCTAGATTTAAATACTGGTACTGATAAGATATCTAAATACTTACTTACTTTAGAAGAACAATTAGCTTGGATTAAAGAAGATACGAAAAAGTTTGGTAAGACAAGAAGTAAATACTTAATTTATTAAGGAGAAAATTGATGAAAAAATTACATGAATTAACTTTAGAAGAAAAAATTGGCCAATTATTTATCGTTGGTTTTTATGGCGAGGAGTTTAATAACGATTTATTACATTTAATTAAAAATTATAAAATCGGAAATGTAATTTTATTCTCTCGTAATATTTCTTCGGTAAAACAGTTATACAAATTAAATAAAGATATCCATACAAATATAGATAAACAATTAGGAATTATGCCTTTTATTACAATTGACCAAGAAGGAGGAATGGTTACAAGAATCTTTAATGATGCAACATTCTTTCCGGGGGCCATGACAATTGGTGCAACTAATATTAACAATGCTTATTATGTAGGGCAAAAGATGGGAGAAGAGTTAAGAGCTTTAGGAATTAACTTTAACTTAGCTCCAGTATTAGATGTGAATAATAATCCTCATAATCCGGTAATAGGTGTTAGAAGTTATTCAAGCAGTGAAAAAGAGGTTGCAAGTTATGGCATTAATTATATTAAAGGTTTACAAGAAAAAGGTATTATTGCAACTGCGAAACACTTTCCAGGTCACGGAGATACAAATATTGATAGTCATTTAGGCTTGCCAATAATTGAACATTCAAAAGATCGCTTAAACAAAATTGAACTTTATCCATTTAAAAAAGCAATTGATTCAGGCTTAGATGCTATTATGAGCGCTCATATTGTTTTTAAAGCCTATGATAGTGAAAGACCAGCTACTTTATCAAAGAAAGTTTTAACTGATCTTTTGAAGAAAGAATTAGGCTTTAAAGGTTTAATTGTAAGTGATTGTATGGAAATGAAAGCCATTGATGAAACAGTTACAGCACCTAAAGGTGTTTTAGAAGGTTTACTTGCAGGGCTTGATATGGTTTTTGTTAGTCAAACACCGGCAAAACAAATGAAAGCTGTTGAGCTTGTAAAGGAAGCAGTGTTGAACGGAAAGTTTCCTTTACATTTATTAGATGAAAAAGTAGAAAAGATATTAAAATATAAAGCTAAATCATATGAGTTATTAAAGAATGAGTTTTTTAATAGAAATTATAATGAGCAAGAGAAAATCTTACTTGACCCAGTAACTAAAGCAAAAGCGTTAGAAATTGTATCGGATTCATTAACACTAGTAAAAGGAGATAATGTAGATCCAAGTTTAAAAACTTTAGTTTTAGCTCCTGACCCATTTGCTTCTACAATCATCGAAGATGAATTTTCGAAAAACGATCGTTCAATTTACGATATGGTAAGATTAGAAAATAATCCTAACTTAGTTCCTTATAGAATTAAGATTAAACCTTCAAAAGAAGAAATTGATAAATATTTGGAATTAACCCAAGATTATAAACAAATAGTTTTATGTACATATAATGCTACAATTAACCAAGGCCAAATTGAACTTGTAAAGAAATTGAATAGTTTAGATAAAAAGCTATATGTAATTAGTATGAGAAATCCTTTTGATATTTTAAACTTTAAGGAAGTTCCTAATTACTTAGCATTATATGAATACACACCTAATTCAATTAAGGTTTTAATTAGTTATTTAAATGGCAAAATTAGACCAAAAGGTAAATTACCTGTTTCTTTAAAGGAAAACAAAGAATATGGTGCTAGTGTTTATTTAGGTTTAGATGATTATAAATTAAAAGATAACTTAGCATATTTAGAAAAGTTAAAGGCAAATGGCTTTAGTTTTGTTTTTGTATCGATGCATATGCCTGAAGCAGGAAGTCATGTTTATGATGAGTTTTTGACGATTAAGGATAAAGCTAAAAGTTTAGGCTTAGAGTTAATAGTTGATGTTTCCAAACCAACTTTTGATAAACATAAGATGTTTGGTGTAGACCGCATTCGTTTAGATTGGGGTTTTAGTAAAGAAGATATTGTTGATTTAGTTTTAGATGGTTATGATATTGAACTTAATGCTTCGACTTTAACGGAAGAGTTAGTTGATTACTTAAAAGAAAGAATAGATTTATCTTTAGTAACGGTTAGTCATAACTTTTATCCAAAGAAATATACTGGGTTAAAATACGAAGATGTACAAAAAAGAAACAACTTTTTAAACAATTTAGGCTTTAAAGTTATGGGTTATATTGCATCATTAGAAAACAAAAGGCCTCCTTTATATTTAGGATTACCTACAGTAGAGGCTATGAGAGATAAGCCAGTTTTTCTTCAAAAACAAGAAATGGAACTTTTAGGTTTTTCGAAAATTTGTTTTGGTGATGCTATTATTAGCGATAAAGAATTAAAAGAGTTAACAGAAGAAAAAGAATATTTCACTGTACCTTTAATTCTTAAAAAAGGAATTTCAGAAAAAGAAAAAGAAATTATCAATAAAGTCCATCGTGTTAGAATTGATCAATCAGAGTATATGATTCGCAGTACTAAATATCGTGGAGAAAAAGGAATTGCACCAAATAATACAGAGAAAAGATCAAAGTATGATATTACAATTGACAATGATTTAATGAAAAGATATTCTGGCGAATTAAATATTATGCTAACTGATTTAGAAGCTGATAAAGCAGTTAACGTAGTTGGTAGAGCAATTTTGAGTGATTTTAGTTTAGATTATTTAAAGATGCAAACACCATTTGTTTTCAAAATTATTGGAGAAGAATAATGAAAAAAGCAATGATAGGTGTTGATGCTGGTGGCTCTTCTACAAAACTAGCCTTGTTTTTAGAAGATGGAACGATTGTAAAGAAACTAAAAGCTAAGGCAGGATCTAGCGCGTCAGTTAAATCAGCTTTGGAGAATGTAGAAGAAGGGGTTTATAAGTTGTACGAAGAAGTTAAAAATGAGTATGACTTAAAAGCTATTGTTATTGGTTTAAGTGGACTTAAAGCTAATTCTAAAGAAGCTTTAGAAAGGTTAGTTTCTAATTTAAAAGCAAAAACTAATCTTGATGTATCACTAAACCCTGATACTTTAATTGCTTTATACTCTCATTTAAAAGATGAGTATGAAGAAGGAATTGTTGTTATTTCTGGTACTGGTCATGCTTCTTTTGGTTTAAATAAAGATGGTAAATCAATGATGATTGGTGGCTGGGGCTATATGATTTATGAAATCGGTAGTGCCTTTAGCGCTGTTCAAGATTTAATTGTTAAATCAGTTAGGCATTACGAAGAAAAAGGAACAGTTTATCCTTTAGCCCAATCTTTGATAAAAGCAACTAATTTAAACACAATTGATGATTTAAGAGTCTTTATGTATCACAATGATAAAAAAGAGATTGCAAGTTATGCTTATTTAATTACTGATGGAGCTAAAGCGGGTGATAGAATAGCTTTAGAAATTTTAGATGATGCAAGTAAAGGGATCATAAGGTCAATCAAATTACTTGTAAAGCACTTAAAATTAAAGGAAACTGCTGTGTTAGGATTTACAGGAGAATATATTAAAAACTCTAAAATCTTACAAGAATTAGTATTAGAAAAATTACAGAAAGAGAAGATAAAGTTAAAATATTTAGAAGGTAGTATTGATCCTATTTATGGAGCATATTACTTAGCTAAACAGAAAGGCAAAATATGAAAGTTATCGGTTTAATGAGTGGGACATCTTTAGATGGTGTAGATGCTGCATTAGTAGAAATCAAAGGTAAAAAAGTTCAACTTTTGAATTTTATTACTTATCCTTACTCTAAAGAGTTCAATGCTAAACTAAAAAAGAATTTAAATAACGATCAAGCGAAGCTAGAAGAAATCTGCAGTTTGAATTTTGAACTTGGAGATTATTTTGTTTATGCAATTGACGAAGTTTTAAAAGACAAATATAGCTATGATGATATTGATTTAGTTGCAAGCCATGGTCAAACAATTTGGCATAATCCTAAAGGATTAAAAGGTCAAAGAGCATCTACCTTACAAATAGGAGAAGCAGCTGTAATTGTAGCTAAGACAAATATCACAACAGTATCTAATTTTAGAGTTAAAGATGTAGCCTTAGATGGTGAAGGTGCACCACTTGTTCCTAAAACTGACTTTTTGCTTCATCATAACAATAAGAAAAACATCGTCTTACAAAATATTGGTGGTATTGGTAACTTAACATATTTACCAAAAGATGCTAAGGAAGATGAAATTTTAGCCTTTGATACTGGTCCAGGTAATGTAATGATTGATTACTTTATGCACAAGTATTATGGCAAGGCTTATGATGAAGATGGTAAAAAAGCCTTTAAAGGAATAATTATTAAACCTTTATATGATTATTTAATAAGTGATAAATTTATTAAAAAAGCTCCACCTAAGAGTACAGGTAGAGAGCAATATAGTGAGACATTTTTTGAAAGTTTAGTTAAGAAGTTCAATTTAGACCAATTTAGTAAGGAAGATGTTATTTGCACAGTTACAAATATTACAGTAGATTCTATTGTCTATAACTATGAAAAATACTTAAAAGAGATTGATTTAGTCGTAGTTACTGGAGGAGGATCACATAATAAATATGTAGTATCTGAGTTAGGAAAAAGACTAGGAGTTGAAGTTGTTACTGGGACTGATTATGGAATTGAAAATGATGCTAAGGAAGCTTTAAGCTTTGCTTATTTAGGATATTTAAGTTTCAACTATAAAACAGGAAACTTGAAGTCAGTTACTGGAGCTAAAGAAAATACTATTTTAGGAAATATTACTTATGGAAGGTATCGCCATGGTTGATTTAAGTAAACTAACAACAGAAAAAAGAAATAAGAATACTTATGATATTGATAGTTTAGATAGCTTAGGAATTATCAAGAAAATCAATGAGGAAGATAAACAAGTTGCTTATGAAATTGAAAAGCATTTAGAAGAAATTGCTTTAGTAATTGATGATGTTGTGAAAAGTTTTCTAGAAGGCGGAAGACTAATTTATATCGGCGCTGGGACTAGCGGAAGATTAGGAATTTTAGATGCCGTTGAATGCCCGCCTACATTTAGTGTGGATTACGAGCAAGTTCAAGGGTTGATTGCAGGGGGAGAAAAAGCATTTATCAAAGCTGTAGAAGGAGCTGAAGATAATAAAGAGCTAGCTATAAAAGATTTAAAAGCAATTAATTTGTCTAATAAAGATACTTTAATTGGTTTAAGCGCTAGTGGAAGAACCCCTTATGTAGTCTCTGGTATAGAATATGGCAATAAAATTGGGGCTAAAACAGCATCAATTGCGACATCTTTAAATAGTGAAATTGGTAAGATTGCCAAGAAGAAAATTGAAGTTGTTACTGGAGCTGAAGTTTTAACTGGCTCTACAAGACTAAAATCAGGAACTGCTCAGAAGATGATTTTAAATATGATTTCAACTGCTAGTATGATTCAAATGGGTAAAGTTTATGAAAACTTAATGATTGACGTTAACCCTACAAATGAAAAGTTAGTCGCAAGAGCATTGTCAATTATTCAAGATATTACAAAAGTTGAAAAGGAAGAAGCTGCTTTGAAATTAAAGCAATATAAAACAGTGAAAAAAACTATTTTTCATTTACTGACTAAGGAAGAATCTTTGGAAAAAATTGATTATTATTTAGAGAAAAATCATGGACATTTAAGAAAGGCAATAGCTAGTTATGGTAAAAAGTGTTGATTTAAAAAATGGTGCCTATACTTTAAGAGGTATATACAGTAGAGCTGAAAGTGAAAAGGTAGTAATTATGTTTCATGGCTATACTGGTCATAAAGTTGAGCATAACGGAATGTTTCGAAGCTTATCAAGGATTTTATTAAAAGAAGATATCTCTTCTTTAAGATTTGACTATTATGGTAATTTTGATAGTGATGGTGAATTTACTGATTTTACTTTTGATACACTATTTAGCGATGCTAGATGTATTATTAAATATGCTTATGATTTAGGTTATAAGGAAGTTATTTTATTAGGTTATTCAATGGGTGGGGCTTTAGCTTTAGCAGTTGCTCATGAAGAAGCAAGAATAAAAAAGGTAGTTGTTTGGAATCCTGCTGGTAATATTAATGAGCTTGTGAAAAGAAGATATGAGATTGCTGAAAAGGATGAAAAAGGTAACACAATTGCGTTAAACTTTTCTTTATCGAAAGCGATGTTTGATTCTAGTTATAAATACAATTGGTATGAGCTAGCAAGTAAATATCAAGGAAAAGCTTATGTAATTAAAGGAGCTAAGGATTTAGCTGTGCCTTTGTTATATAACGATAAATATTTAGAAGTGTTAAAAAATAAGGTTTCTTTTATTATCAAAGATGGAGACCATGGTTTTGATAATAAAAAAGATCAAGAGTTATTATATAAGAAAACAATAGAGTACATTAAGGAGGAAGAAAGTTGAAAATAATAGTATGTATTAAACAAGTACCTGCAAGTACTGAGGTAGAAATAGATCCCATTACAGGTAACTTAATTAGAGATGGTCGAAACGCCAAGATGAATCCTTATGATTTATATGCGATTGAAACAGCTTTAAGAATTAAAGAGTTCAATGGAGCCCATGTAGCTACAATCTCAATGGGACCACCTTCAGCTTTAGCAGTCTTAAATGAATCTTTATGGATGGGTTGTGATGATGCTACAATCATGACTGATCGTAAATTTGGAGGAGCTGATGTTGTAGCAACTAGCTATACTTTAGCTGAAGGAATTAAACTAATTGGCGGAGCTGATTTGATTATTTGTGGGAAGCAAACAACAGATGGCGATACTGCTCAAGTAGGCCCAGAAATTGCAGAGAATTTAAAGATTCCTCATTTAAGTTACGTTGATGAAATTATTGAGATCAAAGAAAAATCCATTGTCGTTCAAGTAGATATGGATAGTACAAAAGAAGTTTGGGAAATTGATTATCCATGTTTAATTGCGGTGAACAAAGGTATTTTTACGCCAAGACTTCCTTCTTATCGAAGAAGTAAAAAGTTTAAAGATTATGAAATTAGGCAAATTCATTTTAGTGATATGGTTGATCAAAACGAAGCACATTATGGTCTAAAAGGATCACCAACACAAGTTGAAAGAATGTTCCCACCAATTAAAAATACTGATAAAGAATTATGGGAAGATACAGACGAAAATTTAGCAGTAAAATTGGCTAATAAATTAAAGGAAATGAAGGTAGTATAAGATGGCTAAAAAAGGAATTATCGTAGTTGATCAAAAGAATGTAAATAAAGATTTAGTTCAAGATTATATTAAAAGTTGTCCTTTTAAGGCGATTGTAGCTAAGGGTGATTCAGTTGATGTTGATCAAGCTGCTTGTAAGATTTGTAGGATTTGTGCTAAAAAGTTTGCTGATGTTTTCAAGTTTCAAGAGATTGAAGAAGAGAAGATTAATAAAGATGAGTGGGTAGGAATTACTGTTTTTATCGAACATGATGGGAACAAAATTCACCCAGTGTCATTAGAGTTAATTGGAAAATCTAAGGAGTTAGCAAAAGTAACTGGCCATCCAGTTTATGCCTTACTTTTTAGTGATGATGCAAATAAGTTC
>DAOSSK010000002.1:33529-56451 GCA_035377365.1 Bacilli bacterium | reverse complement strand
TTCCTAATAAATTTATAGTAATTATAGGAGATTCATTTCCTAAAAGTAAATTCTGAATGATTTTTTTTGCTAAATCATAAGTTTCTAAAAAATCAGGGTCATTAGCAATATCTAAACCCTTTTCTAAGCTATTAGTTAACTTTACTACAATCTTCGCAATATTTTCAGGAACTTTTTCTTCTGTAAGTAAAGCTATAACATCTTTTTCTTTAGCTTTTTTAAAAGTAATAATTTGGCCTCTTGATTTAATAGTTTCTATGACAGAACTTAAATTTTCTGTAATTAAAACACCATAATCAGTCGCACTTAATTCCTCTAAAAACTTCAGTAAAGAATTTGAAGCCGATTTATTAGCTTTTTCTATTCCTTCAATAATAAAAACTCTTTTTCCTTCCTCTAAAGCAGTTAAAGAAAACTCACGAATTAAAGCATCAACTTGTGGTTTTGTAATCATGTTCTTTTCTGCTTTTAAATGAAAAACTGAAGGATGAGTTCGATCTAAAATTCTCTTACAATGAGCACAATTAAAACAAGGTTTCTCTTGTGCCTGACAAAAAATCAAAGCTGATAAATAATAAGCTGCTTCTAGTTTATGCGTTCCACTAGGCCCATCAAATAAATAAACATTAACTAGATGATTTGTATCAACACTTTTATTTAAAAGTTTAGCAACTTGAGGTTGATTTTCTAAAAACTCACTAAAATTCATCTATTTATCCTTCCCTTTATTTAAAGTCTCTAAAACAAGTTTATAACAACTTTTATAAACTTCTTCTAAAGTTTGATGGCCATTTACAACTTTAATCCTTTCAGGATACATTTTTACTAATTCATGATATCCTTCATATACTTTATTATGAAAAGCCATTCTTTCTAAATCTAAACGATTTAAATCACTACTACGATTACTTTGAATTCTCTCAATTCCAACTTTTGGATCTAAATCAATAAAAATAGTTAAATTAGGAAAATAATCATCAATTGCATAACGGTTTATTTCTAATACTTCTTTTATTCCCAAACCTCTTGCATACCCTTGGTAAGCTAAGGATGAGTCTACATAACGATCGCATAAAACAACGTAACCATCATCTAATTTAGGCTTTACAACTTCCATTAAATGTTGTCTTCTTGAAGCAGCATAAAGTAAAGCTTCTGCTTTATAGTCTAGTTCAGTATTCTTTACATCTAAAATAACATCACGGATTTGTTCAGCGATCTTAGAACCTCCAGGTTCTCTTGTCTTATAAACTTTATATCCTAGTTTTATTAAATCTTGATAAATTAAATTAATAATAGAAGTTTTACCTGTACCTTCTCCGCCTTCGAATGTAATAAACATAACTTATTCTCCTTATTCTATTATATTATACCTTAAATGAACCAAAAAATAAACCTTTTTAAAAAAAGACTAAAATATTTATTTTAGTCTTTTAATATTCTACACTTACTAAATACAAACCTGAACCAGGTACTAATTTAGGTGTTAATTTTTGATCTTTGCTGTCTAGTATTTCTTTTAACTTATTTACTTCAAGTTTCCCTTTTAAAACTTCCAAAATCATCCCAATCATTAACCTAATCATGTTATGTAAAAACCCATCACCTTTAATCTCAAATACTAATAAATTATCAATATTTTTGATTGTAAAAGTATAGATAGTTCTTACTGTATTTTCTTTTTCATTTCCTTTAGAGAAAGCTTTAAAGTCTTTTGTTCCAATAAAGATTTTTGGTATTTCATCTACTTTACTTAAATCTAATTTTGGACCTTTGTAATAATAACGATAATTTACTAATAAGGGATTAACTTCATTTAAGTCTAATAAATAACGATATGTTTTAGCTTTAGCACTAAATCTAGCATGAAAATTATCATCAACTTTCTCAACACTATTTACATAGATGTCTTGAGGTAAAAAGCTATTCATTGCCTTTTTTAAATTCCTTCTTTGAAGATCTAAGTTTAAATCAAAATGAATAACTTGAGCCAAAGCATGAACTCCTTTATCAGTTCTGCCAGAAGCATAAACTTCTTTTTTTTGGTCAAAGGCTTTATAAATAGCATTTTCTAATTCTTCTTGAACGCTACGATAATTATTTTGCTTTTGGAAACCATGAAAAAGAGTTCCATCATAACTAATAACTGCTTTATATCGCATAACCCATCACCTTTAAAGTAACTGTAGTTACAAGTAAACCTACAATTAGTATTAATATTAAACCATCAATAAACCTAAACTTAATTACATTAATTGATGATCTCTTATTTTGAGGAACATAACCTCTTGCTTCCATTGCATTTGCTAAATCTTCTGCTTGATTATAAGCAATGACAAACATCGGGACAAGTAAAGAAATTATTTGTTTAATTTTCTCTCCTAATTTAGCCTCTGCGAAATCTACACCTCTTGAAGCTTGACTACGTAAAATTTTATTAGCTTGTACAATCAGTGTTGGAATATATCTTAAAGCAATTGATATCATCATTGCAAATGTACTAACATTTACCTTTAATTTAGCTAAAGGCGATAATAATTTTTCAATTCCTAAAGTAATCTCTTCTGGTTTAGTTGTTAATGTTAAAAGTGATGAGATAAATAAAATAGACATAACACGTAAAATAATTTTAAGTGATGTATATAAACCACCATCATAAATCATAATCTTATATGTAGCTAGTTCTTTAGTTAAGAAATTCCCAAAATCTAAATTAAAAATTGGAAAATATTGCAATAAAAAGAACCCTGCAACTATCACTAAAAACTGTAACATCCTTGCCTTTGGTAATAACCTTTTGGAAAAAATGAAAACTATTAATAAAACTAAAACAATTAAGATTCTAAATAAATCAAGTGTGAAGTCTCCTTCCCAAATCATCTCCCCCTTACGTGAAAAAATAATTTGAAAGAAAATCGTGAAAAGCAAAATAAATGCTATTCCCTTGATACTTTTTAAGAAACTAAGAAATGGTGTTTTTGTAGTGATAATTAATAATAAAACAGCACCAAAAGCACCAAGTAGTACCCAAAGATTATTTACAATAAATAATGCTATCATTAGAAAGAAGATACCTACAAGTTTAGTTCTTGGGTCTAAACGATGAAACCAAGAGTTGGAATTGTGGTAACTACCAAATACAATCTTATTACCCATGGTTCTTACCTAACACTTTTCTAATTTCTAAATAAGCATCTTCTAAAGTAAACTTATTTACATCGATATCTACATTATATTGATCTTTAATTCTTTGCAACAATTTCATTAAAACAGGATAATCTAAACTATATCTATCTAATAATTCCTTTTTAGAAAACAACTCTTTCTTTGGTAAATCTAGTGCAATCTTACCTTGTTCTAAAACTATTACACGATCACAATATCTTGAAACAACTTCCATATCATGAGTAACAATAATAATTGTTTTACCCATTTTATTTAAATCCAACAGTAAATTCATTAACTCGTTTTTCGTTTTTGGATCTAAACCTACAGTTGGTTCGTCAAAAATTAAAATCTTAGGTTTACTAGCTAATATTCCAGAAATTGCAACTTTTCTCATTTCCCCACCAGATAAAGTAAAAGGATTCTTTTCTAATAACTCTTCATTTAAACCAACAATTTTAGCTGCTTCAAGAGCATTCTTTTCTGCTTCTTCTTTTGTAAAACCAAAATTTTTTGGTCCAAACATAATGTCTTCTAGTGATGTTTGTTCAAAAAGTTGATATTCAGGAAACTGAAAAACTAAACCTACATTTTGCCTAATTGGTTTAAGTAATGTTTTGTTTTTCCTTGTAACCTTATGACCTAAAACTTCCACACTTCCATAAGTAGGTCTATTTAATGCATTCATCAGTTGGACTAAAGTCGACTTCCCTGAACCCGTATGACCTACAATACCAATAAACTCATTTTCAGCACTAATCTTTAAATTTACATCAGTTAACTGATAACGAGTTTTCTTTTTATTTCTAGGGATATAATAGGCGAACTTTACATCTTGAAAGTTAATTCCCATAATATCTCCTCAATTTCTTTTTTATTACTTAAATCTTGATCTTCCTTTACTAGATCAATTAATTTCATACTTTCTAGAATATCTAAATTAGCAGCCTTTAAAATCTCTTCTTCTTTAAAAGCACGCTTAGGAATATCATCAAGTACTACTTTCCCTTGATTTAAAACAATAACTCTATCTGCATATAATGCTTCTTCTAAATTATGCGTAATTGCGATAATAGTTTTCTTGTGTTTGAATTGTTGGATCGCTTGATTAACTTCAAAAACACCTTTAGGGTCTAACATTGATGTTGCTTCATCCAAAATTACAATTTCTGGATCATAGACTAAAACCCCCGCTAAAGCAACTCTTTGTTTCTCACCACCAGATAATTCTTCTGGATTTTTCTCTAAATGGTTTTCCATGCCTACTAGTTTAGCAACTTCTAAAACTTTTCCTTTCATTTGTTCATAAGGAACATTTCTATTTTCTAAACCAAAAGCAATATCATCCTTAACAGTTATCCCTACAAACTGACTATCTGGATTTTGGAAAACAATTCCAATTCTTTGCCTTAAATCATCAATTGAATCAATGCTTAATTTAGTACCTTCAATATAGATTTCTCCTTTTTGTGCTTCCAGTAAACCAACAATTAACTTTGCTAAAGTTGACTTACCAGAACCATTATGCCCTAAGATAACTACATAAGATCCTTTTTCAATACTTAAATTAAGATTATCAATTATTTTTTTATTTTTCTCATAACTAAAAATTAAATTTTTTATTTCAATAATACCCATTATTTTCACCTAAACTATTATTTCTAACTCTCCACCAACTAAAATAACAGATACTCCATTAATGCAAATAATCGGAGCCGAATACCTTCCTTTAATTTGCATTTGTAAGCAATACTTGTCTTTACAATTAGCTTCCATCATTTTAACTTCACCATATTTAAGGTGAACCTTATTATGAATATGCTTATCTGATTCTAAAACAACTGTGTGTTCTTCTCCATCTTTTAAAGACCATTTCATAATGTGTCCTTCTTGGTTTATAGTTAGTTCTTCGTCTAAACCTTCCTCGTATTGTGCTTCGTAGATTAACTTGTTTTCATATCTAACTTCTAAAATTAAATTAACATTAGCTAAGTCTTTGTTTGCAAAATAAATTGTATAACTACCTATAGCTAAAAAGAATACTATAGCGATAATAAAATAATCTAATTTCTTCATTAAAACAAGTTCTCCTTTCTTTTACTGTATAAGTATACCACACTTAGTGTTTAAAAACCAATTTAATAATAACGAGTAAAACCCTCTTTATAATCCGAACATAAACACAAAACGTGCTAACATTAGTAGCATAAATACAATTGTTGTTATTTGAACCTTAACTCCTCTTTCTAAATCCTTATCATAAACTTTTAATTCACGAATTCCAATAAACAAACTTATTAAAACTGTTACACTACCAAGAACAATTAACCATACTTGATTTTCCAAAGCAAAAGAGAAAATCCCTGACGCAGGAAAAATAAATCCTGTATACTTAAAAATCTTTGTTTTCTTATAGAAAAATAATAACAAAAATAAATAAACAATAAATACTGAAAAGACAATTCCTAAATAAACCGGATTTACCTTAAGTACAGGATTATCTAAAACAATATATGATGCATTTAAGAAAATTCCATATTGCACACATTCTAAAGCCAAAGCTCCAGTAATTAAACTTAAAGGAATAATAAATTCAACTAAAGAAGATTTTGTCTCATGGCTTAAGAATGAAATAGCCATAACTATAACTGGCATTACAAGTAACAAAACAAAACGAATTGTAGAAATAGTTTTATTATTAATTGCCTCTAATCCTAATAACACCAATACAAACATAAAAATTAAAATCAAACTATTTACAACACAGCTAACAATAAAAACTGGTTTGTTTTGAATTCCCATTTTCTTTTTCATAAACTTATCCTCTTTTTATTTTATAATTATATCATAAAAAGAAGATTATTATTCAATAATCTTCTAATTAGATATCTAAATCATTTATTTTAAAAGTAAATATATTATTAAAGGAAAAAGCGCTAATGATAAATTATTAATAAGCATCATCGTTATTTGATATTCTAAATAACTATCACGCAACAAAATCGCTAATGCTCCAATTACTAACCACATTACCCAAATCCCAGGTAACATAATATAACCTATAACTGTAATAAATAAGATACCTACAATTGCATGAACAACTCTAAAGTAAGTTTGCATTGATCCTTTTTGTTTAGGAATTAAAATTATTAATACCAATAAAACAATATAGAATATTAACCCTAAGATAAGCAAATAATAATCTCCCTTAAATTTAATATATAAATAAAAGGCTGCTATTGCTAAACAAACAACAGTAAAGATATCTACAATAAACCTATTTAAAAAACTTACCTTATCATTATAAATGCCTACAGCACTCAAAATATTCGCTATTAAGTATAAACCTATAAAACTAAAAATCCCAAACCATTTCAAATCTAATAAATAAAACAAGAAAAACAAAACAAAAGCTAAGCCTAAACTAATTATTTGAAAAATTGTTAAATTCTTTTTAGTTTTAAATATTTTAATTTTACTCTCTACAATAATTGGTCCAATCATAAATACCTCTTAAATTAAGTTAATTTGCCACATAAACGATAAGAAAACAAATAACATTATTAAAACAAAATTATCAATTAAATAAATCATAACGTAGTAATGTGCTTCTTTACGATAAAAGATATAAGAAAAAACTTTTGTTAAAAAGATAATCCCTAACACTACAAATAAAATTAACCTTACTACAAGTTCTGAAACCTCTAAAGCTGTTAAAACAAAAGTATTAATTAAAAATGCAAGACTAGTAAAAAGCGAGGCAATAATCCAAGATTCTCGATATTTCTTAAAGATTAAAACAGCTAACCAGGAAACTAAGGAAACACAAGGATAAATTACAAATGCCATAGGATAATGATATCCTGATAGAAAATCAAAAACAAAACTTATAATAAAAGAAATTGAAGATACAATTGGAAAAATCAAAGATTGATAAAAAAACCTAGGATAAGTGTAAAGTAATGATGCACTAGTAAAAGCAATAATAATAAAAGAAATTAAAACTAAAAGTAATAAGAAATGATAGTCCATTCTTCTATCTGTATACATATAAACAACACTATTAATAACCGGTATTAAAGCAACTAAAACTGCAAAAATATCAAATATAAAAATAGTTTTTGGTGTTTTATCTTTAGCCATTTTATTTATTCTTTTTATCCTCTTCTTCTAAAATCTTATCCATAATCTCTTCATAATTTCTAATTGTACTCTTATATGCTCTTCCTTCTAAGGCATGTAAATATTTAGCCTCATAAATCGTAGCTAAACCAAACTTTGCAAATAGTTTTTTGAATTCACTTAATTCTTTTTCTAATTGTTGAACTCTTTCCTCTAAATTCATAACTATCCTCCTTTTTATTCCTTAACCCTTACATTATATCATATTTTATTTAATAAAAATACCCCTAAAAATAAGGGGTATTTTTTATCCTAAAACGCTCGTTTCTACTTCTTTCTCTGGATGAGAATCAGATATTTTCTTAAAGCGTTTATAGTTTTTATAAACATCAGGAATATCATCAAAACGAAAATCAGATGCTGAACCACGTAATTTTGTACTGCCAGTTCCAAAACTAATGGAACCAGTTCCTTTCTTTAAAAGCTTGTCGGCTATATTAACATCAATAGATAAAGTGATGATTGTTTTAGTATACAAACTTATATGGCCAACACTTATTGTTCCATGTTGAATGATAAACCTTTGGTTTGTAACTGCATAATATCTATTTCTATAATCTAATAATTCATTAATTAAAATTCCTATAAAAATTAAAGTAACGGCACCAACTGCAATTGCTAGTGAAATACCTATAACATAACGTATTCTTTCAGGATCAAAAACATCTTCTTCTCCTTTTTGGAAAAATGAACTAATAATCATTGCTGCTACAAGAAAAAGTCCCCAACCTAATCCTTTAATATATCTAAAAACTAAATTAAGAAGAATTTTAGATTTTACTGGTTTTATTATATGTAATATTTTTTCGTCTTGTTCTAAGATACTTTTAATTTGATTTCTCTCCATATTCCTCTTACTTCCTTTATTACTTTCATATTATATCACAATCCCAATAAAAAAACCAATTTAGTTTCCTAAGTTGGCTTTTATTATTTCCTTAATTCTCCATAAAAACAAAAAAGGATTTTTGTTATTATAACAGCGCAAATGATTGCTTAAACTAAAGGTAAAACTTTATTTTATTTCTTTTTCTTTACTTTCATCGATAAAGGCTTTTATAATTTTATAATTCTCATAAACATTTCCAATATCTCCAAAAGCAAATGTAGCTCCACTTTTAGATGTTACTGGTGTGCTAATAGCTCCAAAAGAAATTGTCCATGTTCCCTTTTTAAGATATCTATCAAGCGGCGAAACACTAACAGAAACATATTGTACTGATTCAATAGGAAGAAAAGCAAAATCTATTCCAAAAAAACCTTTTTGAATAATCAACCTTTTATTAGTAACTGCATAAAACCTATTTTTATGCATAAACAAAGGAATAAGAAGCGGTATGGTAACCATAACTACCATTACTGCCGTTGATATAATAATTATAGTCATCATTTCTTGGGGAAATTTAAATACTATTGGAAATAGCAAAAACAATATAAAAGGAACAATTGCTATTAATAAAGAAATAATTGTTCTATATACTACCTTTTTATAATAAGGTTTAAAAGTATATATTATCTCTTCCCCTTCTAAAATCATCTCACTTATTTTATTTCTATCCATATTGACCTCCTTTACCCTTATATTGTATCATATTTTGTTTTCTAAAATAAATTCTTTTAATTTGAAAACGTCTTTCTCATTTGGCCTTTTTTTATTAATTCCACCAATTAATTTAAGTGGCCCATAACTATCATGTCCTAAACAGCTAAATATTTTAATATCATTTAAACTTAGTTTATTAAAATACTTTATTGTTTTTCTCGCATAATATTTTGGATTCCAACCTGCAGTTATAACTACATAAATCTTTTTAGTTAATAATTTAGCTATATTTTTATCTATAAACTGCAAAATCTTTTTATCCATTTTCCCAAAATAAATACCAGATGCAAATACGATCTTCTCATATTTATCAAGTAAGATATCTTCTTTTGTTTTTGCTAGATTATAAAAATCATATTCCTCTTTTTCAAAAGAAGATTCTAAAAGTTTGATTGTATTTTTGTGATGATATGAAATATAAATAATTGCTTTTGTTTTCATTTTTATCTCCTTTTGCTACTTACATTATAACATAAAGAAATAAAAAACCCCTAAATAATTAGGGGTTTTATTCTATACAAATTCAATAATTGCCATCGGAGCATTATCGCCTTGACGTGGCATAAGTTTTAATACTCGTGTATAGCCACCATTGCGATCTTGATAGCGAGGAGCAATTGTATTGAAAAGTTTTTGAAGAGCAAATTCATTTTTCTCTTCGTCTGTGTATTCAAATCTAACTAACATTGCAGCTCTTCTGCGACTAGCTAAAGTGTTCTTTTTACCTAAAGTAACCATTCTATCTACTAATCTACGTAGTTCTTTGGCTTTAGTTAAAGTTGTTTCAATTTTTTCATTGATAATCAAATCAGTAACTAAATCTCTCATTAAAGCTTTTCTTTGTGAACTTGTTCTTCCTAGTTTACTATAGCCTCTTGCCATTTGTTCCTCCTATTCTTCTCTTCTATCAGCTGAAACTTTTAATTCATCAGCTTGTTTTTTGAAACTCAATCCAAGTTTTATAAGTTTTTCTTGAACTTCTTTAAATGATGTTCGACCAAAACCATTGACGCGCATCATTTCTTCTGCAGTCTTTTGAACTAACTCGCCAACTGTAGTGATCTTTTCTCTCTTTAGGCAGTTATAAGCACGAACAGATAAATCTAGTTGTTCAATAGGTTTTTCTAAATCTCTTGAAACTTTGATTTCTTCTTGTTCATACATATAATCAGCATCAAGTACTTTTTCTTTAACTGCACTAATCTTATTGAAATGTTGTGCTAAGAATTTGCTTGCTAGTGCTAAAGCACCTACAGCTGTAATTCTACCATCTACCCAAATTTCAATTGTAAGTTTATCATAATTAGGATCTTTATTAACTCTTGTTTTCTCTACATTATATCTAACCTTATTTACAGGTGTATAGATAGAATCAATTGCAATCCTTTCTTGATAGATATGTTCATCTTTATCTTGACAGAAAATTGTATTTTCTTCAGCTGAAACATAGCCTATTCCTCTTCTAGCAAAAAATGTAGCATCAAATTTGATATCTTTAGTTAAAGTTGCCACTACTTGTTCTGGATTAACAATCTTTAGTCTTTCATCATGAACTAAATCGCCAGCTGTAATAACTCCTTTTTTATCTTTACTAATAGTTAACTTATATAAGTCTTCTACATCAATCTCTACATTATCGCTAACTTGAAATAATTTTTCTTCATCAATTGTTAATTTGATGTTTTTTAAATTTAAAACGATCTCTGTTACATCTTCTTTAACTCCTGGAATAGCTTGGAACTCATTTTGAACTCCTTCGATTTGCATTGCAACTATTGCAACACCCGGCATTGAAGAAATCAGTACTCTTCTCAAAGCATTACCAATCGTTAGCCCGTAACCTCTTTCTAATGGAGTAATTGTAAACATGCCGTATCTATCATTTACTTCATTAATTTCGATTTGAGGGGTAATAAACTCAAATTTACGCATAATTTATACCTCCTTGATTAAAATTTAAAATTATTGCATTAACCTCTTGGTTGTTTAGGTGGTCTACACCCATTATGAGGAATAGGAGTTACATCATTAATTGAAGTAAGTTCTAAACCTGCAACTTGTAGGGACCTAATCGCTGCCTCTCTTCCAGGCCCAGGTCCTTTAACTGTTACATCTACTTTTCTCATCCCACAAACATCAACAGCTTGTTTAGCTGCTGCTTCAGCTGCCATTTGCGCAGCAAAAGGAGTAGATTTTCTACTTCCTTTAAAACCTAAAGCGCCAGCACTGCTCCATGCTTGGACATTACCTTCAGAATCAGTAATAGTAACGATAGTATTATTGAAAGTTGAATGAATATGAGCTTGTCCTTCAGGAATATTCTTCTTGACTCTTCTTCTTCTTGCAGTTTTTCTTTTAGCCATATTATTATACCTTCCTACTTCTTCTTATTAGCTACTGTCTTTGCTTTACCTTTTCTAGTACGAGCATTACATCTTGTGTTTTGTCCTCTTACAGGCATTCCACGACGATGTCTAATTCCACGATAGCAGCCAATCTCCATTAATCTTTTTATATTAAGGTTTACTTCACGACGAAGATCACCTTCTACTTTTCTTGTTTGCACTTCTCTTCTAATTGCAGCTAGTTCATCATCTGATAGATCTTTAACTCTTTTGTTTTCATCTACTTCAGCTGCTTTTAGAATTTCTCTTGAAGTTGCTCTTCCAATACCATAGATATAAGTTAGTGAAACAAGTACTCTTTTATCTCTTGGTATATCAACACCAGCAATTCTTGCCATTAATTATCCTCCCTTAAATTATCCTTGTCGTTGTTTATGCTTAGGGTTCTTGCAAATTACCATTACTACGCCCCTACGCTTTACAACTTTACAATTATCACAAATCGGTTTTACCGATGGTCTTACTTTCATATTTAAAAATCCTCCTTTAAATATATTATTTCTTTCGATATGTAATTCGCCCGCGTGTTAAGTCATATGGTGATAACTCAACAGTTACTTTATCACCCGGTAAAATAGTTATGAAGTTCATCCTTATTTTACCAGAAACGTGAGCGTCAATTTCGTGGCCATTAACTAATTTCACTTTAAAACAAGCGTTAGGTAATGCCTCGGTAACTGTGCCTTCTAGTTCAATAACATCACTTTTAGACATCATCTTCCTCCAATTTTGTTAGTATCTCGTAGCCTTCTTTTGTAATAACAACTGTGTGTTCAAAATGAGCACTCGGTTTTTTATCAATCGTAACTACAGTCCAACCATCTTTTAAAATTCTAACTTTAGCTGTTCCTAAATTAATCATTGGTTCAATAGCAAGCGTCATTCCTTCTTTTAGAATAACTCCTTCACCAGCTTTGCCATAATTAGGAATACTAGGTTCTTCATGTAATGATTGGCCTATTCCATGTCCAGTAAATTCTTGTACAATACCATATCCATATTGTTTCACAAATTCTTCAATTGCATGAGAAATATCTGATAAATGATTACCTGCCTTAGCATACTTCAATCCTTCATATAAAGACCTTTCAGTAACTTCTAAAAACTTTGCTTTATCTTCATTTATTTCTCCTACACTATGTGTCATTGCACTATCGCCATGATATCCCTTATAACAAGTTCCGATATCAATAGCTATAATATCACCTTTTTTTAAAATGTGCTTCCTATTAGGAATACCGTGAATAACTACCTCATTTATTGAAGCACAAATAGTATGTTTATAGCCTTGATAGCCTTTAAATGAGGGAGTAGCACCATTACTAGTAATTACTCTCTCTGCAATCAAATCAAGTTCTAATGTAGAAACGCCAGGCTTAATTGCTTCAGCAATCGCCTTATGAGCTAAAGCATTGATTTCTCCTGCTTTTCTCATTAACTCGATTTCTCTTTTGCTTTTAATGCTTACCATCAAGATCTCCTATAAATTTAACTACTTCTTTAAAAGTATCACGAAAATTTAAATTACCATCTGCGTGCACTAATATCTTTTGATCACTGTAATATTTAATCAATGGTTTAGTTTGATTTTCATAAACATCTAATCTCATCTTAACCGTCTCTTCTTTATCATCATCTCTTAAAATGATTGTATCTCCACAGCGATCACAAATTCCCTCTTTTTTAGGTGGGTTTGTATTTAAGTTGTATGTTGCTCCACATTTAAGACATACTCTTCTACCACTAAGTCTTTTAATAATTAAATCTTTAGTTACATTTAGATTAATTACTAAATCTAACTTTAAGTTTAACTTAGCAAGAAGTTGATCTAATGCATGGGCTTGCTTAATAGTTCTTGGAAAACCATCAAGCAAAAACCCATGATTACAATCTTCTTTTTGCAGTCTTTTACTTATTACGGAAATAGTAAGCTCATCAGGAACTAATTGTCCCTTAATGATGTATTTATTAGCTAGCTGACCATCTTTAGTATTATCCTTAATTTCTTGGCGGAAAATATCGCCAGATGAAATATGAGGAATATTATACTTTTCAGTAATCAATTTAGCTTGAGTACCCTTACCTGCTCCAGGAGCTCCCATAATTAGTAGACGCATTACGATAATAGTCCTTTATATTCTTTTTCTTCTGTTTCTGACTTAATTTGTTTTGTAGTTTCTAACGCTACACCAACAACGATAATTAATCCTGTTCCTCCAATTTGAACTGAAGCTGGAAGAGCAAAGATCCAAGATAAAATAATTGGAATAATCGCAACTAGTGTTAAGTAAGTTGCACCAACCATTGTGATCTTAAATAATACACGAGAAATATAAGATGCTGTTTCATCTCCTGGACGAACACCTGGAATGTAAGCATTTTGTTTTTGTAAGTTCTCAGCAATTTGATCTGGATTAATTTGTAAGAACGAATAAAAGAATGAAAATAGATAGATTAAAATTATATATAATGCAAACCCAATTGGTTTTGTAGAACTAAAGATTCTAACAAGCCATGTTTGCGCATTGCCTGCACCAATAAAGTTTGCAATTGTTGTTGGAATAGAAAGTAATGTAGAAGCAAAGATAACTGGAATTACCGAAGCTGAGTTTAGCTTAATTGGTAATGAAGAATCTCTTCTTCCACTTAATACTGCACTTGAACGACCCGCATATTGAATCGGAATCTTTCTTTGTGCCCCTTCCATAAATACAACACCTACAATAATTAATATTAATATTAATATTACTCCAATAAAAGTAGCAATATCTCCTCCAGAAACTGGAGTAGTTATAACTCCACCAGAACCATCAGAAGCAGTCTTTGGTACTAAATAAGCTCCAATTAAATCTTTTACCATTTTTGGAAAACTTGCTAGAATACCTGCTACGATTAGCATAGAAGAACCATTACCTAATCCCCTCTTAGTAATCTTTTCAGATAACCAAAGACAGAATGAAGTTCCTCCAGTCATTACTAATGCTAAGAATACATAAGTAAAAGCATTATTATGACTTGCTGGATTATAAACAGCATCTCCACCTGGTCCAATAGAAAGACTCACAATTACTGTTAAGCCTTGGACAAAAGCTAAGAATAAAGCTAAATATTTAGTTAATTGATTTAGTTTTTCTTTCCCAGCTGGTCCTTCTTCTGACCATTCTTTTAATTTTGGAACAATATCCATTTGTAATAGCTGAACAACAATTGATGCAGTAATGTAAGGTGAAATACCTAAAGCTAACACTGAGTAGTTAGATAAAGCACCTCCACTGTAAACATCCAAGAAACCAAATAAACTATCTGATTCACGACTTCTAAATAAGAAATCGCTATCTAGTCTAGGTAAGTGGATGAAGTATCCTAAACGCCAGACTAATAAAAACAAAATCGTGAATAAGATCATTATCCATAGCTTTTTATTAGCTAATGGGCTCTTGCTCTTAATACGTGCTCCTCTAGCCATTAGATCACCTCAGCAGTTCCACCAATTTTCGTAATTGCATCTAATGCAGTTTTAGAAAATTTGTCTGCTTTAACAGTTAATTTAACTTCTAAAGCTCCATCTCCTAAGATCTTTAATCTACTATGTTTCTTAGCAACTAAACCTGCAGCTTTTAATGAAGCAAGATCAACAACTGATCCTTCAGGAAAAGCATTTAAACTGCTTAAATTAACACAGCCATAATCAATTTTATTTAGGCTAGTAAAGCCTCTTTTAGGTAGTCTTTTAAATAATGGAGTTTGTCCACCCTCAAACATAGGGTTACGTTTTGGACCACTTCTTGCGTTTTGGCCTTTGTGACCTTTACCAGAAGTTTTGCCATGACCACTACTAGTACCTCTACCAACACGTTTTCTTGCTTTGTTAGAACTAGAGTTTGGTTTTAATTCATGTAATTTCACTTCAATACCTCCTACTCTACAACCTCAACTAAATGAGCAACAGTTTTAATCATTCCTCTAATTGCGTCATTGTCTGGTTTTTCTACAACTTGATTAATTTTACTTAAGCCTAATGCTTTTAAAGTTTTAACTTGTTGAGGTAAACGGCTAGCACCACTTTTAATTAATTTGATTTTAATCATTTTTGCCTTTGCCATAATTAACCTCTCAACTCTTCTGCAGTTTTTCCTCTTAAAGCTGCAGCTTGTTCGATTGTACGAAGACCTTTAAGTCCTGAAAGTGTTGCTTTAACTACGTTAACACTTGTAGGTGAACCTAAAGACTTAGTAACGATATTTTCAATACCAGCAAGCTCAACAACAGCACGTACTGCTCCACCAGCAACAACTCCTGTACCACCTGGTGCTGGACGTAACATAACTTTGCTACCACCATATACTCCCATAGCTCTATGAGGAATTGTTCCTTCTACAATCGCAACATTAATTAAATTCTTTTTCGCATCTTCAACTGCTTTATTAATTGCATCTGGAATCTCAATAGCAGTTCCTTTTCCTACACCAACACGACCTTTATGATTACCAACTACTACTACAGCTGTAAAACGATATCTTCTACCACCTTTTACAACTTTCGCAACGTGGTTAATATTAACAACTCTTTCCTCAAATTCTGATTTTTCTTTAGGTTGTTCTTTACGATCTTTGTCTTGTTTTCTTCTATTAGGTTTTCTGCCTCTAGGAGCTCTCTCTTGAGTTTCTTCTTCTAAAGTTTCTTCTTGTTCTAAAACTTCTAAATCTTTTTCTTTCATGATAGCCTCCTAAAATTCCAATCCTTTACTTCTAGCGCCTTCAGCTAAAGCTTTAACACGACCATGATATAAATAACCACCACGATCAAATACAACTTTAGTAATCTTAGCTGCTAGTGCTCTTTCAGCTACTAGTTCTCCAACTTTTGTAGCTGCTTCAATATTAGAACCGTTTTTTAAGTTAAGTTCTTTTTCAAAACTCGATGCACTTACTAAAGTAACTCCTTTAATATCATCGATGATTTGCGCATAAATGTATTTATTAGAACGAAAGACATTTAAACGTGGTACATCTGAAGTACCTTTGATATGTCTTCTAATACGCAAATGACGTTTTTTTCTTTGATCATTTCTTGACTTCATTGATACACCTATTTAGCTACCTTTCCTTCTTTTCTGATTATAACTTCATCACTATATCTGATACCTTTACCTAAGTAAGGTTCTGGTTTACGTTTTTCTCTAATTTCAGCTGCGAATTGACCAACTTGTTGTTTGTCAACACCTGAAACAGTAAGTTCAGTTGGAGTTTTAACCATAACTGTTATTCCTTTAGGAACTGGCATTTCAATTAAATGAGAATATCCTAAGTTTAATACTAATTTGTTTCCTTGTAAGTTAGCTCTATAACCAACTCCTGTAATTAGTAATGTTTTAGAAAATCCTTCAGAAACACCTTGTACCATATTATGTAATAAAGCTGTAGTAGTGCCATACATAGCCTTTTGGCTAGGCTTGTGACTTTTAACTGTTAGTTCTCCGTTTTCTAATTTGATATCAAATTCTTCAGAAAACTTTTGTGTTAGCTCACCTTTAGGGCCCTTTACAGTAACTAAGTTACCTTCACCAATTGTTACTGTAACTGCATCAGCAACCTTAATCGCTTTTTTTCCTATTCTTGACATTTAAATCCTCCTACCAAACATAAGCAATAACTTCACCACCAACATTAGCTTTACGAGCTTCGCGGTCTGTCATTACTCCTTGTGATGTAGATATAATTGCAATACCTAAACCATTTAATACTTTAGGCATTTCACTTGCTTTTGCATATACTCTTAGTCCTGGCTTAGAAATACGAGTAATGCCCTTAATTACTTGTTCTTTTTTGCCAACATATTTTAATGTTACGATAAAAGTTTTAAATCCTTTTGGATCTACTGATTCTTGAATATCAGTAATAAAACCTTCATTAAGCATAACTTTTAAAATTTCTAATTTGGCATTTGATGCTGGTATTTCTACAGTTTCATAATGCATACGATTAGCATTACGAATTCTTGTTAGCATATCAGCAATTGGATCAGTCATTCCCATTCTCTAAACCTCCTTACCAACTTGCTTTTCTAACACCTGGGATTTTTCCCTCGTTCGCTAGTTCTCTAAAACAAATACGACATAAACCAAATTTACTGAAAACAGCTCTTGGTCTGCCACAATGTTGACAACGTGTATAATTACGAACTTTATATTTTGGTGTTCTCTTATTTTTTACAACTAATGATTTTTTAGCCATTTGTAACTTCCTACTTTCTAAAAGGTAAACCTAATAGAGTAAGTAGTTCCCTCCCTTCTTCATCAGAAGTAGCAGTAGTTACGATGACTACATCCATACCTCTAATTTTTAAAACTTTATCATAATTAACTTCTGGGAAAATTAATTGCTCTCTTAATCCCATTGTATAATTACCATGTCCATCAAATGAATTCTTAGATAATCCACGGAAGTCTCTAACTCTTGGTAAAGCTACAGAAACTAATTTATCATAAAAATGATACATTCTATCTCCTCTTAAAGTTACTTTACAACCAATAGAAGAACCTTCTCTTAGTTTAAATGCAGCGATAGATTTCTTAGCTTTAGTAATAATTGGTTTTTGACCAGTGATTTGTGTTAATTCTTCTACAGCAGCATCTAATAGTTTTGAATTGTGAATAGAATCTCCAACTCCGATATTAACTACGATCTTTTCAAGTTTTGGAACTTCCATTACTGAACTATAGTTAAATTTCTTCATCATTTGAGGGATAACATTATTTTTGTATGTTTCTAATACTCGATTCATAATTCCTCCTATTTCTTAACCTTATCTAATTCATTTCCAGTTTTTTTAGAATATCTAATTTTCTTTCCATCAACCATTTTATAACCTACTCTTGTAGCTTCATTAGTTTTTGGATCAACAACTTGGACTTTTGAAATGTGAATAGGTGCTTCTTTCTTCACGATTCCACCATCAGGATATGCAGCTGAAGGTGCAGCATGTTTTGTAACAATATTTACTCCTTCAACAACGATTTTGTCAGTTTTAGGATAAACTCTTAAAACTGTACCTACACGTCCTTTACTATTTCCACTAATTACTTTAACTGTATCTCCCTTTTTTACAAACATAACATTTCTCCTTATAGTACCTCTGGAGCTAAAGAGATAATTCTCATGAAGTTCTTTTCACGTAATTCTCTAGCTACAGGGCCAAAAATTCTTGTTCCACGAGGAGTTAGATCTTCCTTTAAAATAACAGCGGCATTATCATCAAATTTGATATAAGAACCGTCTTTACGACCTAATCCAAATTTAGTTCTAACAACTACAGCTTTAACTACATCACCTTTCTTTACAGCACCACCTGGTGTTGCGCTTTTAACTGTAGCAATAATAATATCTCCTATATTAGCATATCTTTTTCTTGTGCCTCCTAAAACTCTAATTGTTAGAATTTCTTTAGCACCAGAATTGTCGGCTACTTTTAAACGTGATTCTTGTTGGATCATTTACTTTCGCCTCCTATAATTGAACAGCCTTCTCTAAAATTTCTACTAAGTAAAAATGCTTAGTTTTAGATAAAGGTCTTGTTTCCACAATCTTAACTTTATCGCCAATCTTAGCAGAATTAGTTTCATCATGTGCTGCTAATTTTGTCGTTTTCTTAATTCTTTTACCTAGAACTGGATGTTTCACATGGCGATCAACAGCTACAATGATAGTCTTATCACCCTTATCAGAAACAACTGTTCCAATAAATGATTTTTTAATATTTCTTTCCATTTATAACCTACTTTCCCGCCTCTGCTAATTTGCGTTCTGTTAATACTGTCTTCATTCTTGCTATTTGTTTTCTTGTTTTCTTAATTTGCGCTGTGTTTTCTAATTTACCAACTGCAGATTGAAAACGTAAATTAAATAGTTCTTGTTTTAATGAAGCAATGTTTTTATTAATAGTGGCATCATCTAAAGCTCTAATTTCTTCAGCTTTACTAACGGCTTTTTTAACTTCTTCTTTTTTAGATTTTCTTGTTTTCTTTTCTCTTGCCATTATTTGTCACCATTTTCCTTTCTTACGAATTTTGTAGTTATAGGTAGTTTATGTCCTGCAAGCCTTAATGCTTCTCTAGCTACTGCCTCAGTTACACCGGCTACTTCAAACATAACTGTACCTTTTTTAACTACAGCTACGAAACCTTCTGGACTACCTTTACCTCCACCCATACGTACTTCTAAAGGCTTTTTAGTCTTAGCCATATGAGGGAAAATTCTAATCCATACTTTACCTTCACGTCTCATCAAACGTGTCATAGCAATTCTGGCAGCTTCGATTTGGTTTTGTGTTAACCAGCAACCTTCACGAGCCATTAAGCCATAGTCACCAAAAACTACTGTTTTAGCGCCTTTAGCTTTGCCTTCATAACTTACACGATGAGGACGACGGAATTTTGTTCTCTTAGGCATCAACATATTTATTTAGCCTCCTTTTTGTTTTTACGTGATAAAACCTCACCACGACAAATCCAAACTTTAACGCCTAGTTTACCATATGTAGTATTAGCCTCAGCTGTTGCATAGTCAATATCACTTCTTAATGTATGAAGTGGTACTGTACCTTCATTGTATCCTTCGCCACGAGCCATTTCTGCTCCCCCTAAACGACCAGATACTAATGTTTTAATTCCTTTAGCACCAGCTGCCATTGTTTTTTGAATAGCTTGTTTTTGCACTCTTCTAAATGAAACTCTGGCTTCAAGTTGTCTTGCAATATTTTCAGCTACTAATACAGCATCTAAGTCTGGTTGCTTAATATCTACAATAGTGATATATACTCTTTTATTTGTTTGCTTTTGTAAGTAAACTGCAAGGTCTTGTTTTGTAGCTCCTTTTGAACCAATAACAACACCTGGTCTGCCAGTATATATCGTAAGCATTATTTTGTTTTTTGTTCTTTCAATTACGATACGAGAAATAGCAGCATCTACAGGTCTTTGATTTCTACCAGTTAGATTACTATAGTATTTATATACAGCTTCTCTGATTTTTAAATCTTCACCTAGGATTTCTGCAACTTGGTCTTTATCGGCATACCAAACAGCATCCCAATCTCTAACGATACCAAGTCTCATTCCCTTTGGATTAACTTTTTGTCCCATAGTTTACTACTCTCTTTCTGCCACTACAATTGTAATGTGGCTAGTCCTTTTCAATATTTGATCAGCTCCACCTTTAGCACGAGGTCTAAATCTTTTTAAAGTTGGACCATCATCAACTACTGCCTTTTCAACATATAATTTATTAGCATCTAGTTCATAGTTATGTACTGCGTTAGCTGCTGCTGATTTAATTACTTTTGAAATTAATTTCGAAGCTTTTTTGTCAGTAAGCATTAAGATTGCATATGCATGATTTAAATCTTTACCTCTAACTAAATCAATAACTAATCTAGCTTTACGAGGAGCAATTCGAACCATTTTCGCAGTTGCTTCAGCTCTTTTAATATTCTCCATATCTATTTACCCTTCTCTTTCTTAGATGCGTGACCTCTAAAGATTCTTGTAGGGGCGAATTCGCCTAATTTATGTCCTACCATATCTTCTGTAATATATACTGGAACGTGTTCTTTTCCATTATATACACCGATAGTAAAACCAATAAACTCAGGGTAGATAGTAGATCTACGTGACCAAGTTTGTATTAACTTTTTATGAGTTGCATTTTGTTGTTCTAAAACTTTTTTCATTAAGTGCTCATCAACAAAAGGCCCTTTTTTTAATGATCTAGCCATTTTCTTCCCTCCTATTTACCTTTCCTACGTCTTAAAATTAAGTCGTTAGATTTTTTCTTTGGATTTCTAGTTTTCTTACCTAAAGCAGGTTTACCCCAAGGAGTACTTGGAGCTTGACGTCCAATTGGTGCACGACCTTCACCACCACCATGAGGGTGATCTACAGGGTTCATTGCTGAACCTCTAACAGTAGGTCTAATACCTAAATATCTAGTTCTACCAGCTTTTCCAATTCTAACAATACCATGATCAGCGTTTGAAACAACACCGATTGTTGCACGACATCTACCTAAAATCTTTCTTGATTCACCTGAAGCAAGACGAATAATAACATACTTATCTTCACGACCTTGAATTTGTGCTGATGAACCAGCTGATCTTACTAATTGAGCTCCTTTTCCTGGGTTTAGTTCAATATTATGAATTACTGTACCTACAGGAATATTTTCTAAAGGTAAACAGTTACCAACTTTAATATCTGCTTTTTCACCAGAAACTATTTTTTGACCAATGCTAATTCCTGAAGGAGCTACAATATATCTTTTTTCTCCATCTGCATATGTAACTAAAGAGATGAAAGCTGAGCGATTTGGATCGTATTCAATTGAAGTAACTTTAGCTTCAATATCATCTTTATCTCTCTTGAAATCAATTACACGATACTTTCTCTTATGTCCACCACCTTGATGACGAACAGTAATACGACCAGAATTATTTCTTCCGCCTGATTTCTTTAAAGGTTCTAACAAACTTTTTTCAGGAGTTGAAGTAGTAATTTCTTCAAAAGTTAGACCAGTCATATTACGACGAGCATTCGTGATTGGTTTAAATTTTTTAATACCCATTTTCTCCTCCTTATACTTCGAAGACATCTAAGTGATGGCCTTCAGCTAAAGTAACGATTGCTTTTTTAACTGCAGGAGTAAATCCTTGGTGTTGACCAACACGTCTCTTCTTTTTTTCTTCATTAATAATTTTAACTTGAGTAACCTTTACTTTGAAAATTTGTTCAACTGCTTTTTTCACAGTTGTTTTTGTAGCGCTCTTGTTTACTTCAAAAGTATATTGATTTTGTTCAATCAATTTAGTACTTTTTTCTGTAATAATTGGAGCTATTAAGATATCATAAATACTCATTATTTAAGTACCTCCACATATTCTAAAGCAGCTTCTTTAGTAAGTACTAGCTTGTCTGCTAGAATTAAATCATATGCACTTACATGATCAACTGTTTGAACTTTAACACTTGGAATGTTATTTGAAGATTGTAATACTTTAAAAGCTTCTTCTTTTTGTTCTTCATTGGCTTTCTTTAAAATAACTAATGTTTTTAAGTTTTCTAATTCTAAAGCTTTTAAAACTGCTACAAACTCTTTTGTTTTTCCGTTTTCAACTTTTAGCTCATCTAAAACAATTAAGTCTTTAGTAGCAAGTCTACTAGATAATAACGATTTAATTGCTAAGCTATTTACCTTACGATTTACTTTTTTACTGTAATCTTTTGGATGTGGTCCAAATACTACTCCACCACCTACCCATTGAGGTGATCTAATTGAACCTTGACGAGCTCTACCAGTTCCTTTTTGACGCCATGGTTTTCTTCCACCACCGCTTACTTCACTTCTACCTTTAACTTTGTGTGTTCCTTGACGCATTCCTGCTCTTTCAGCATTAATAACTTCATACACAACTTGTTCATTAGGTTCAATTTTGTATACTTCATCGTTTAAAGTAACAGTACCTACTTTTTCACCTAATTGGTTTAATACATTAACTCTTGGCATTGTTATTCTCCT
>DAOSSK010000002.1:0-33429 GCA_035377365.1 Bacilli bacterium | reverse complement strand
CCTTCTTTAAAAATATTAGCTTTTACCAAGCTACCTACTTCGAAAGCTTGCATCTCCTCCCCAGCTATCTCTTTAACGAAGCGCTTAGGGTTTGCGTTAGCTTTCTTGGCATGACCAACTGCAGGCTTAATTCTTTGTACTGGTTTCTTATCTTCAAAACCGATTTGTACAGCTACATAACCATCTGTTTCCAAAGTTTTCTTTTGCAATACAACGTTTGGTTCAACAAATAACACAGTTACTGGAACTAAATTTCCGTCAGTATCAAAAACTTGTGTCATACCTACTTTTTTACCTAAGATTCCTTTAGCCATTTTTTTCCTCCTATTTTATTAGCTTAATAAAGATTTCAACACCAGCAGGAATTTCTAATGTTCCTAAAGCATCCATCGTTTTAGATGTGCTTTCTGTGATGTCAATTAATCTTTTGTGTGTCTTTCTTTCAAATTGTTCTCTACTGTCTTTGTGCTTATGAGGCGATCTAATAACAGTAAACACTTCTCTTTCTGTCGGTAAAGGAACTGGACCAGAAACTTTCGCTCCACTTCTCTTTGCCGCTTCTGCAATTCTTTGCGCTGAATCGTCTAATAGACGATGATCATAAGATACTAATCTTATTCTTAAAACTTGTTTTGCCATTTAATTTACTCCTTTTCTTCTTATTTCTAAAAGCTCCATACGAATTACCTGGTTTCAAAGGCAAGGCAACGCACCCTTGTGTATCAGCAACCTCGCATATCATCACTAAAGAGCCTTGTTTATTATATCAAAACATTTTAAAAAAAGCAAGCATTATTTACTCTTTTTAACCTTTTTCCACCAAAAAAGCACACCTTTTTAAGGGTGTGCTTTTATTTTACGTCACTTAAAACTAATTATTTTCAGTCCAAGATAAATTGTCAATTAATTTTTGAGCGCCTATTCCTTTAATTTCTAATTCAACTGTTCCTGTGTAGTTTAAAACTCCTGAGTTATAATGACCAGGTGTATCAGATGTCGCAACAACAGTTATTGCTTCACCAACTTGTACACCATTAATCCAAACCTCAAAACTCCTAGCCTTAGTATTAGTAAACGCACGAATATAATCAAACTCTAATTTAGACAATCCATTTGTAAATGTCGCTTTTAAACTTCCAGCTCTAAGCAATAAAGCTTTGCTTCCATCAAATTTATAGTCACCTCTTACGTCAGTGTAAGAAAATTCCTGTCCGTTAACACCAACATGGCTACCTGATGCGTAACTAGTACCACTTAAAGTCATATCATCAAACGTCTCCGTCCATGTAGGATTTGAAGCTCCACCACTAGCTTTAACTGTAATATCATAAATTTTATTTCCAGTAGCTGCATTAAGTGTTAATGCTGCAGTTAATTTAACTAACGTATCAGTAGCTGGTAAAGTAACAACTCCAGTAGCAGAATTGATAACAGCTTCATTATCGCTTGTCCAAACAATTGAAGAACCATTAGCTCCTGTAGACGGCAATGTTAATGTAGTCGCTTCAGTAATTAATGTTGGAAAATCAGGTAAACCAGCTAAATCTAAATCAACTTTTTCTTGATCAGTCAATACTTTTTCATGGCCATATACTACGAAATCATCAATTGTAAATTTATTATTCTTTGAAGCTGGTGCTTCTGAAGTTACAATAAATCTAACATATAAAGCATCTTCAATTGGAGAATTAACTAAATATTCGTTAACTGCTGTATTTGGAGCAGTAATTGCTTTCCCTAAACTCCAAACAGCTTTATCCTTTGAGAATTCTACATTAATACTTGTATTCGCTGTGCCAAATAAATAATTAAATTGAACACTGTGAATTTTAGAAGCATAGTTTGTTCCCTCAAAGATTAAGTATGAAGGAGCAGTTGAATCATAGTAATGTCTTAATTGAATAGATTGAACATCAGTAATAGCATTAGTAGTTGTAGGTGTACCATAATATACAAGCCATTCATTATCTAAACCAAAGCTAACATTGTCTAATTTATAGTTTGTTCCTTTTGCAAAACCTTCACTAGCTTCAAATCCTGTTGTATAAACAGATTTAATATTTACATTAAGAACTACTACATCAAATGCCTTAGTTTGGCTAACACCATTTAACTCAACAGTAGCAGTTAATGTTGCAGTTTGATCTAAATCACCACGAGTAATAACCCCTGCATCTGTAATAACTGCTGCATTGCTTGTTCCCCAGCTAATTGTTGTGTTATATAGACCAGTTCCAGGTAATGTTAAATTTCCAAGTGTTTGTTCTGGTAATTCTAAAACAGCAATTGTAGCTTCTACTTTTTCTAAATCAGTAGGTTCACAAACACTAACATCTGCTTCCACAAAAATAGCGATTTGAATAGTTGAACCAAATTGGCCAACATTACCATCAATGTTAATAAATTGTCCAATAAGACCCACTAACTTTGCCGTTAAAGCAGCATTAGCATCTTGAATTCTAACAACTACAGTGTGTCCGTCTTTAGAAATAGATGCATTTTGTCCACTTATAGTTTCTAATCTAACTTTTCCTAAAACAATTCTTCTTCCTTGATTTGCTTCAGTAGCGTCTGTAATATTAGTTAATCCTGCTGGCAAAGCATTTCCTGAAGATAAGATTTGTGGAGTTTCTGGATTAGTAACTTGAACAAGGTTTTGATATGTTCCTTTTGTTCCTTTAATTCTTACTTTATCTCCAATTGCAACTAAGCTTCCTGGAGCTTTATATACATTAATACCACTAACGTCATCAATAATAAACATGTTGTCTCCGCCATTGTAGCCAGATACAATACCTTCTACAGTAACAGCAGCACCATCTGGTAACAATCTTGCAGCTGAAATTGTATAAACTAAATCAGCTTGTGCTGCAACAATATTATTTGTAGCTGCGTCAATTACTGATTGTGGATCAGTAGCATTTGCTGGATTAGCAAGAACTACAGCTTGATATGCAGCCCAAGAAGCTGGTGTATAATCTGCTTCTGCTACAGCGCCTAATGCTGCTTCATAAGCTGTTAGACTACCTGCGCCCTTAGTAACTGTTAATGTAAGTGATTTTATATATGAACTATCAGAGCCAATAGTAATTGTGTATGTTAATACAACAACTTCTGTGCTTTCAGTTGAAGCAACTACTTGGCCTGTATCAGGATTAATAATTGCTGGCTTATCTGATTCATAAGCAATTGTTGCACCATAGTGTGGTGAAGTTTTAGGTAATGTTAAATCAGCATCTACGATTGAACCGTCTGCCGGTAAACCTAAATCAGCTTCTACAACAGCTGCTTTTTCTCCATAAGTCAAGCCTGCGATATCATTAATACTTCCAATTGCAAGTTGAGGTACATTGAAACATCCTACCGGAAGAGTTACATTAACTCTATCTCCAACTTGTAATGCACCAAAGAATGCTGCTAAAGCATTTAATTCTCCAGCTGGAAGATATTTTTCTACTCTAATAATAATACCAACACCATTTAATTGCATCTTTACATTGTAACTATCTGCTACTGGAGCAGGTTTTTCAGCTACTTGTAAATTCTTAATTGAAACTAATTGTGATTGGTAATCGCCAATATTATTTAAAGATGTAATTTCAACTGGAGCTGGTAATGCTTGGCCAGTTGCTACTGTAGCAATAATTTCAGGACTTGATAATTGATATAATCCTTTATAGATTTCTTTTTTACCTTTAATAATTAGTTCATGTCCCTTTTGAACCTCTGCTAATACTGTACTGCTGCCTGCATAAAGGTAAGTTCCACCAGTAGCATCTTGGATATATACGTTATTTCCGATAAGTTGAGTAACAATACCTTTGATATAAACGATATCTCCTGTTGCTATTTCTTCAGTTTTAATCTTACTAATATTTACAATTGCAGAGTCAAACTTAGCATAAACATTCGTTGCTGCTTCAATTGCAACATTAAAATCAAACGCTTCTAATAAACCTTCATCTTTAAACCAACCTACAAATGAATATCCAACTTTAACTGGATCTTCAATTGCAACCGTGCCTCCATGCTCTACTTGTTCAGTAGCTAATACTTCAGCACCATCATAGAATGTAACTGTATGTTTCTTTAAATTAAATAATGCGTTAACGTCTAAGTCTTCTGCTGGCATGCTTGATAAGTCTTTATCCCAACCACCAAAGTCATAACCGGCTTTTGTAGGTTCTTCTGGTAGCGGAACTGCTGCACCATAAGCAACAGTTAGTTCAGCACCATATTGAACTCCATCTACATAGAATTTAACTGTATAATTATTTGTTTCAAAGATTGCATTTACATCTAAGTTAGTTTCAATATTATTATATTCTTTATCCCATTTAATAAATGTATGTCCTTCTTTTTCAGGAGCTTCTGGTGTAACAGCTGATTCTCCAGGAGATAACATTTGTTCTGGGCCATATTGAACTCCATCTACAAAGAACTTAACACTTAATAAATATGCTTCAAATTCAGCATTGATATCTAAATCATCAGTAACATTAGTGTGTTCTTTATCCCAACCGATAAAGTTGTACCCATATTTTGATGGATTAGTTGCTGGCAGTGCAGCATCTTCACCATATTTAACAGATTGAGGATCGCCATAAGGTTGTCCATCAACTAAGAATTGAACTTGATAATATCTAATCTCTAAAATTGCATTTAAGTTTAAATTAGATGTTATGTTATCAACCGGCTTATCCCACTTAACAAAGCTATAGCCATTTATTTCAGGTGCTGTAAGTTCAAGAGCTTCACCGTGTTCAACAATTATAGCATCACCATATTGTTCGCCAAAAACATAAAATTTAACTGTATATTTATTTTTCTCAAACTCGGCATTTACAGTTAAGTCACCCTTAACGCTGCCAAGATATTTATCCCACTTAACAAACTTGTGTCCTTCTTTAACTGGGTTTGCTGGAAGTACAGCTGCAGCGCCATGTTCTACAGTTTGAGTTTCCAATAACTCGCCATCTTTATAAAATTTAACTTCGTATTTGTTAATTTCAAACTCAGCATTTATAACTAAATCTTCCATTACATTAGTAAAAGCTTTATCCCACTTTTTAAATGTATGACCTAATTTCTCTGGATTAGCTGGTGCTACTGCGTCATCACCACGCAATACGCTTTGCTCAGCAATTAATTTTCCGTCAGCTAAGAACTTAACACTTTGATAATATTCTTTACATCTATAAACTGCGTTTAATTCTAAAGCACCACGCACATTGCTATATTCTTTATCCCAACCAATAAAATCAAATCCTTCTTTAGCAGGAACAGCAGGAGCAACTGCGTTTCTTCCATAAGCAACTTCTTGCGTGCTTAAAACTCTACCATCAACTAAGAATTTAACTTCATATGTTTTCGGAACAAAAATAGCATCTACTCTACGATCAAAATAAATCTCTTCTAATAACCCTCTCCAGCCAGCAAATTCATGACCTTCTGGTGCAGCTGGATCTTCTGGTAATACAGGAGCCATGCCATATTTTGTTGTTTTTTCTGCGTAAAGTTCCCCATTTACATAAAATGAAATAGTTTGATCATTTAATTTGTAAACTGGATATAGAACTACATCTGCTAATACTTCTTTAGTATCATCATAAGCAGGACCGCCTTCACCATCTGACCAATAACTAAATGTATGTCCTGTTTTATATGGCGCTGGCTTTAATTTAAAAACAACTCCTTCTGGAACAGAGATAGTTAAATCTCCACCATCACTTTTTCCACCTTTAAGAACAATTTCTTTAAATGCTGGATTATCACCTTTAACAACTACTCTAACGAAAAAGATTTGGTTTCGAGTTTTTACGCTTATTGTAGCAGTACCAGGGCTAACAGCAATGATTTTACCATCTTCAATTTTAGCTACATCTTCATTAGATGATTTCCATTCAGTCTTTGCATCTTCAGGTTCAACAATCAAGTCTAAGTTGTACTCTGCACCTTCATCCACAAAAACTTCCTTCTCCTCAACTTCTAGTTTAGTCGATTGTGGTTCAGTACAACCAGATAAAACTAGAACACTAACAACAACTAATAGCAAAACAAAAAGATTTCGCAACATTGTCTTCGTCTGAAATTTCATATTTTTCCTCCTTATTTTATATTACTCGATAACATAGAATACACTACGCCATACTTGCTTAAATCTTGCTTCAGTCATTTCAATATAAACAAAGAATTGACTGCCAAAACGACTATTTACATTAGGGTCATTAACTAAAATAGTTATATTACCATTGTTATCAATACGATAGCCCCTAACAACTATTAAGTGGCCACCAGTATTATATAATCTTTGGTCTAAATGATATACATCACCAGCTATACTAGCGGCCATTGGACCATGATGTGCTAGATGATATAACATATCTTCAATATTATATATTCTCCTTACATAACTTAGCTCTCCAAACCCACTCATTCCGTGAGTGTTGAATACCCAGTTACCAGGATAATTAATACGATAATCCCATAATAGATATGAAACATAACGATTTTCATAAACATCTTTATCAGAGAAATTATAACCTTTATATTTTAGAAGCATTGTTGATGAAGTCCCGCTACAAATCTTATTACCAATGCTTGGTACTTCATTTTGATTAACTTTCGGTACATCATAATCTACTTCTCTTGGCAAACTATTAATATCTACAGTTGTAGGTAAAGCAGAGCGTACTAAACTAATATTTACTAAAGCTAGTTTAGGAGAAGGTACATCTAAAGTAGTTCTTCTTAAAACTACTTTATATTGTACAGCTGATGCTACTTGACCATTCTTCGCAGAAATCATATCTGTATCCATACTAGCAATTGCATCACCATGAGCTGATAAACTTGAATGTTGATTACCTAATCCCCAAGGACCATATGTAAAATATTGACTCCAAGTAGACCCTACTTTTAATCTTATTAACAATTCTCCTGTTGCGTTTTGACTAGAACTTAAAGAATAAGAACCTTCAACACCTCTAACCCCACTTACTGGAATTTCTAAAGATTCATAATAACCACTAAGTTTTGTTGGATCTAAGACTAAACGATCATTTTCAAATAATAAATTAGAAAATGTCCCGTTAAAATCACTAGACTTTACACGATGTAAAATATTGTAAGCATCACCTGTTGTAATGTTTTGTTTTTCAATTGTTACTTCATAATTTATTGCCATCGTTTCTTCTCCTGCTGTTAATGTTAGAGTAAGTGTTGTTTGTATTTCTTGTTCTCCCCTTACAATAACACCATCTTCAAAAATTACTCCACCCGTACTAGCTTGCCAGCTATACTTTACATCATATGGAAGTTCAAATCTTAAAGAGCGAGTTACATAAGTAGGAACACTAATAAGCGGAAGTGCCGCATTTAATCTTCTTTGGGCATTAAATGGCTTGGCGATAATTACATAATCACGATCAGGCATTTCATCATCTAAAATCATTGCATTTAAATTAACTGTAGTAGGTTCACTTACAAAACTAAGAATGCCAGTTGACGATAATACTCTCTCATTATCACTAAACCAATCAATATGATATCCTCTAAATTCAGTCGGAATATCAATGTTATCATCTACCTCTTCTGGTAAATTAATACTATTTAATACTTCTGTTGCTGTAACAGCAGCTATATTTATTGTATAAGTATGACTATAAGTTTCACCTAAATGAGTAATGCTAGCAATTAAATCAACAGTTTTTGCACCTTTGCCTGCTACTACTTTACCTTCATTAGTTATTAACGTCTCATCACTACTTTGATAATCGATTGTAAACTCAAGATCTTCAATCAAAGCTATTTTTTGAAGTTCAATATAACGTTCAGTTGCAATTGCATTAGGAATTGGCAAGTTTTTAAGTACTTCATCAAACTCAGAACCTGATGTTTCAGGGCGAGCAATAGTAATATTAAATTCTTTCACATATTTAATATCATTAATAATCACACTTGCTTCTACTGCTACAATTGTATCTTCTTCAACAATCGGCGCAACGCCATCTTCAATAATGTCTGGTGTAAATTTATAAGTAACTGAATAGTTTACACCTTCATAATTAACTTGTTCATTTAAACCCAAAGCTTGCTGTGAATAAACAACCTCTGGCATATAAAGATTAGTAAACGGATCAATAGTTGCTCGATTAATTAATACTATATATGTAGCCTTATAATCAACACCATTAATCGTTACTTTTGCTTCTATTGTCATTTGACTGTTCTGAAATTGCGGATCAACTCTACCATCATCAGTTAACTCTGGATCAAAAGTGTAAGTAACTGAATACTCTTTTCCTTCATAAGTTAATTTTTTTGGAAAAGTAACTAAAGCTCCACTTTCAGTTGTTTCGATAATATCAAAATTTTTAAATGGATCTATTATATTTTTTATTGTGATTTGGTGGTTAAAAGTGTAAGTCTTACCATCAATTTCTACTTCTGCACTAATAGTAACTACTTTATCTTCATTAACACCAATAATTATGTTATTTTCTCCAAATAAAGAAGAAGTATCATAAGTTATATTATATTCTTTACCATCATATGTTAGAGTGTTAGGTAAAGAATATGCCGTTTCTTCATCAAGCTCAGAAGGGAGATTAAATCCTTTGAAAGGCTCTAATTCCTCAACTTCCGGCTGACAACTGCATCCTACTAACAATAAAGCTAGTAAAACAAACAAGAACCTTTTCATAAGTTAAGCTCCTTTATCACTTATATTATTATACCACATTCTCATCTTTTTTACCACATTTTAAAACCTATATTACAAACAATTTACATCTATAAAAAGGAAAAGCCAAACTTTCATAAGAAAATTTGGCTTTCGTAGGGGTGTGAATATTTAATATTCACTTAGGGGATAAAGCAACTATCTCTAGTTGCTTTATTATAATACTACACTTTATTTTAAAAAACAAGTAAATTATTAAAAAATATTTTATTTTTACTTTTATTTATTTTCCATCATCTAAGCTCTTCATTAGTTTGTTCGCAAGTAAATGTGCCGAACCAACTAACAATAACATTGTGTTAAAGAGATTCGCAAAATAAAGTAGATATCTAAAGCGAATTATATTGAACTCAATATCAAAATTAACTTGCATATTTTGATTAATTTGAACCAAAGTTATAATTAAAGTAACTAGCGAAACAATCATTGCTATTGAACCAATTGCTATTGCTTTAAAAAGGAAAATCCAATAAATATCTTTTTTACTAGCTCCTTCTTTAATTAATGCTTTTACCCTATCTTTATTGTCAATAAAGTTTTGTTTGAAAACTACAAAAAGCAATGCTGTTGTAACTACAGCTAATAAAAACAAAGCTACATAAAGACCAAAATTAAGTTTATATTTCAAATTAGAAAATACTAAAACTGCTTTAGCACCCGGATCCTCCCAAACTAAACTATTTTCATTAAGTTTAGAAATAATATCTCCATAACCTTCGTTTAAATAATTTAAATAATTATCATAAACATAATATTTAAAATATTCTTCTTTAATTTTTTGAAAATTAGCATCGGTTGTTAAAACATCAGGTAAATATTCACCATCTTCATATACCCCAACAATCGTCATTCCACTTTCATAAAAATTATATAAATTCAAAACATCACTATGCGCATTACGATATTTTTCTTCTTCTAAATTAGGAAGCGTAAAAGAAATTCCATAATATAATGATTTATTAATCTTACTATATACTGTTTCTGAAACTATGACTTCGTTATCTAAAATAGGCATACTTCCTAGCTTTAAACTAAGGCTTTCTTCAAACCTAGCAATAGTCCCATATTCTAAAGTATAATAATTATAACTACCAAAATAATCATGTTTTGTAATATCACCATTTAATTCTATATGGTTAGTATTACTAGCTAATAAATCAGCATATTGTCCGTTTACAATACCTAAATTATATTCAAAATCATATTTATATTTAAAGTTAAGATCTTTATCTAAATATCTATTACTAAAATCCACATCTTTATAAGTTGTTAAGATTTTTCCTGTAATAATTAACTGAATGTCATTTATTTTTATTTCATCACCAATATTTAAAGCAGCCTTCTCCATAAAATAATCAGGTAAAGCTACATCAGTTTCGTCTAAAGGATAATTACCTTCTAATCTAAAGTGCCAAGCTGTAGAATGAGACATCCCAAGATTAATTTTTCCTAAAAAATCACCTTCAATATCATAAACTGCTTGATCTTTTAAAACACCATGAGTATAACCAAAAACTTTTTTAATGTTTTTTTGTAACGCTTTGCCTGTTACTAAAGACTTTTGGTAATTATTCCCTAATTCATCAACATATTCAACTTCTTGAGAAAAAACCATATAATTAGGCTCAAATGCCTTATAATACCTTGTTAGGTTTCTTGTACTAGTATATAAAATAATTGTAGCCATCAAAGTAAAAACTAAAATCGAAAAAGAAAAAATTACAACAGTAAAGAAATGCATTAGTCTGTTTTTTGAAAAGTTCTCAATCACATAACCAACAATTTCCTTAAAACTTAAACCTTCCTTCTCTTCTTTAGGTTCCTTATTTGCAATATCTGTTTTATCCATATCTAAAACCCCTTTGTTTTTATAAAAACAAAATCTTTCTCTTTTTGGTTAACTTATTTTATCACACTCCATATTTATTGTCAATTAATGGTTTCCCCAAAACCAATACCGATTTTGCTATCAAAATTGAATGTTTTGTACTATAATATATAAAAGAGGTAAAAAAATATGGATATCAAAAAAATAGATCTAAACATGGCAACAAATTACTTATCAGTAGATAAATTAAATTGGATTCAAGTAAATGATAATAACTTTGTTTTAAAAGGTGGTCTCTTTTTTAAAGAAAACAAATCTTTTCATAGATTGCCAGAAACAATTGAAACTAGACCTAATTTAATTACCTTAGGTAAACATAGTAGCGGAATTTACTTTGATTTCAAAACTAATAGCACTGCTATTTCTTTAAAAATAGATATCTTATCTAAAGCTTACATGGCTCATATGGCGGCCACAGGCCAAAATGGATTTGATCTTTATTTTAAAAATAAAGGAAAATGGATCTTCCTAGCTACTACTAAAGTTAATTTGGAAAGTTATACCCTAACATTAATTAAAGACTTAAAGCCAGCAGTAAGAGAATACCGTCTTTACTTCCCTTTATATAACGAAGTAAAAGATATCTACTTAGGCATTGATGAAGATGCTAATATTAAAAAAATAGCAAGCAAAGAAGAAAGAATTGTTTTCTATGGTACTTCTATTACGCAAGGTGGTTGTGCTACAAGACCAGGTATTAACTATACTAGTCTTTTAGGAAGAAAACTAAACTTAGAAGCAATTAACTTTGGTTTTTCTGGTAATTGTCATTTAGATAAAGCAATGTTAGATATCTTAAAAGAAATTAAAAACATGAAATATTTAATTTTAGAACCAGAATCTAATTTAACCAATGAGATGTTAAAAGAAAAATTACCTCCATTTTTAAAAGAACTAAAGAATTCTTTAAAGAAAACAGAAATTATTTTAATTAGTGCTTTCCCTCAGCCAGTTACTTTAATCAAAAACGAAGCTAAAGAAAATTATTTAAAACGAAAAGAGTTTCAAAAACAACTTTGTTTAGACTTAAATATTAGATTTCTTGATGGTTTTAAGATTTTAAAAAAGCTAAATTATGAAGAAACTGTGGATGGTATCCACTTAACTGATTTAGGTTTTTATAACTTATATCTATATTTAAATAAATATTTAAGGAATTTAAAATGATGTTTACATATACAATCCAAAAACAAACTTCAATTGATGATTTTCTTAAAAGTTTTTATTTAAGTAGATCAAATATTTATATTTTAAAAACAAACAAATTAATTAAAGTAAATGGTAAATTACTAGCTGATAGTATCCTTAACAAAGGGGATGTTGTGGAGATCGATTTGTCTTCTTTTGATACAAATATCGCAAAGAAAAAAGAAGGTAAACTAGATATTGTTTTCGAAAACGAAGATTTTATTATCATAAACAAACAAAAAGATATCTTAACTCATACAGATTCTAAAAGCATTGACACTTTAGAAAATTTTTTAAGTTATTATTTAGATTCAAAGGTTAGAATAGTGCAACGTTTGGATAAAGAGACAACAGGAATTATTTTATTTCCCAAACATCTTTTAAGTGCATCTTACTTTAGTAATCTAATCGAAAACGGAAGATTCTTAAGGGTTTATCTAGCATTAGTAAAAGGTAAAATGCCTAAGCAAGAAGGCTATATTAATTTACCTATAGGCAAAGATCGCCATAAACAAAATAAATACTTAGTCACAAAACAAGGTAAAGAAGCACTAACAAGATATAAAGTCTTAGAAGAAGGAAATGTAAGTTTAGTTTTATTTGAAATTTACACAGGTAAAACTCACCAAATCAGAGTCCATACAGCCCACATTGGTAATCCAATTATCGGCGATTCTCTTTATGGAAATAAAGAAGGTACATTATATCTTCATTCCTTAAAAATTGGTTTTGTAAATCATAGAAGTAAAAAACTAGAAACATACGAAACTGAAATTCCAAAACACTTTTATGAAAGGATAAAAAAAGAAAATGGAGCTAATTTTAGAAACAAATAAATATTTAATAGGAATAACAAAAGAGCCTAAATACTTAGAACAATCTTTTAAGCTAAGGTTTAGAGATTTAATTTTAGAGTATGATCACACAAAAAAAGCAAATGGAACTGATTATAGTAAATATGATGATTTTTGTGAACATTTAGTCTGCATCGATAAAGAATTTGATGAAGTTGTAGGTTCATATAGAATCGCAACTAAAAAAACTTTAAAATCAATGCCTTTTGTCTCAGAAGAAGAATTTAATATCAACAATTTAAAAGCAAATTATAATTTACTAGAAGCGAGTAGAGCAGTTGTAAAGAAAGAATATCAAAGCACTATTGTAATGTCTTTGTTGTGGCAAGCAGTGATTAACTATGCGTTAGATAATGATATGGATTTCTTGTTTGGAACAGCTTCTTTTAAAGGAATAGATCCTTCTCCTTATAAACAAGCTTTTAGTTATCTTTATTACAATTATTTAATTGATGAAGCAATAATGCCTAAAGCAACAAAAAACAAGTTTGATTTAAATTTTATTCCCAAAGATCAAATAGATATGAAAACAGTAAAAGAAAAAATGCCTGTCATTTTAAAAGGTTATTGTTTGCTTAACGCTAAGGTGGCAGCTGAAGGCTATATCGACTATGACTTTAACTCAGTTGATGTTTTAGTATTGTTAGATGTTAAAAACGTTAATCAAAGAATATTAAAAAGATTTGTGAAATAAAAGAAAAGACTGAAGAAAATCTTCAGTCTTTTTTATTTAATGGCGTCCGTGGAGGAATTCGAATCCCCGACCCCCGCCTTAGGAGGGCGATGCTCTATCCAGCTGAGCTACACGGACAAATATCTTATTTTACCGCGTTATTCTCTTTTATCGTTCCACCTTTTATTACTGTATCGGTCACACTCATTAAAACATTGGGGAAATGTAATTTAATTTTATCTTTTAAAAAATTTGAGTTTTTACGATTAAGAAACAACACGAAAATCACTTTCTCTCCCTCAATCCCTTCTCCTTGCATTTTAGTAAAAGCATACTTATCCTCTTCTAAAAAGGTAGAAAGGTCATGGTCTTTTTCGGCTGTACAGATTAAATGAATTTGAATCTTTCCTAATCCTATTTTTCGTTCTAAAGTTAAACCTATAATAATTCCGAAAGAATAGCCTAAAGCATAAGCTACTGCTTTTAAGGGGGTACTTCTAATATCAGTCAATACTAAAACTGAGATTACAACCCAAAGTGCTATTTCAAAAAAAGTAATTAACGAACCAATTTTAGAAAACCCTCTATTTACTAGGCGTATTCTTATTGTACTCATCGTTGTATTGATAAGTTTTAAAACCATTATAAGAACTAAAAGCCCAATAAATTCTAAGATTGTCACTTAAATAACCTTCTCCTTGGATTAATAGTTCCTCCTGATAATTCGGTAATATCACTTTCCCCAATTACTACATTAGGATCTACTTTTAAGATATCTTCTTTAAGTTTATAAACACCTTTACGATTTGCATAAACAATTAAAATTGCCTTTGAGCCTTTATAACCTTGGGCATTTACTGTTGTAACACCAATTCTTTGTTCTCTTAATAGTGCCGCAACCGCATCACTTTCATCAGTTGGTAAAATGATTTGTAACATCACTTTTCCAAAAGCTAACTTTTTCTCAATAATGGAACCTAAATAAACACCTACCGAATAAGCTAATGAATAAACAACTCCCTTAATTGGATATTTCATAACATTGTCTAAAACAGATCCAGCTACAAATACCCATAAAATTAACTCAAAAAATGCCAAAATAGATGCCGGTACTTTAAACCCACGATTTACTAAAATCAATCTAACGGTCATAACCGTAATCTCTAAGACTTTTAGTAAAAATATAATTAATAATTCATACCAAGGCACGTTAAAAAAACTTTCAATACTTAATAATATCATTTTGTCTTCCCTTTCTTTCTCTTTCTTTCAGCTACATTAACTACTACACTTAAAGCAATTAAAACTCCTAAACCTACTAAAATCCAAATATAATTAGCTTTAACCCAATCTAGAGCATCATTAAATGTTTGAACTTCTAAAATTTGAATTTCTGCTACTATTATTTCTTCATCTAAAGTCTTAGTAGCAACAAACGTGATTGTTAGCATTTGTTTTCCATCTTGCATTTCGCTTAAATGGAAAGATGTCACTTGTACACCTTCTTCTACAACAATCTTCCCAATAATATCTTCACTCTTAAAAACTGACCCCACAAAGACGTTTTCGCCTTTTTTTGTCATTCCGTCAATCGAATAATTTATTTTTTTAACTAAAGGCTTTAAAGTTACATCATCAGTAATTTGACTATCTTCAGTTAATAACTCTCCATTAATTTCCCACCCCATAATTAAATAGCCAGGATCTTTTTCAACACCATTCAATAAATCTGATTCATATAAAGCAGCTACATCAGTAAAATCATAATCAATCGAATTTCCTTCTGAATCTTCAAAAGTAATTACTAATTTTTGATAAATAGGATGAGCATAAACGTTGTACTCTTCTGTAATATAGTTCCAAGAAACAAATTTATATCCACTTACATGTGGTGCTTCATAATTTGGAATCGCATCACCAAAATTGTATGGAATAGATGCTAATACATTACCATCTTTATCATAATAAATAACAGTATTATGCTCAGGAGCTAAAATACTAAAATTAAAATTGATTGATAAAGCTTCAAATCCGCTTCCTAAAGCTCCCCTTGCTCTAACAGTATAAGAGCCAATAGCACTCGGAATCTCACCTAAAAGAATATTGTTACTATCAAAATAAGATATCGTAAGCGCAGCATCAGGATTAGCTAAGATATATAATTCTTCATAGCCTTTAATTGGATGCCCATTATACACATAATTTTCTTGTGTTTCTAAATAAAAATCATTCAATAAATTAGGATCAAAAGCTGTATCCGATAAAGGAGATGGCAAATAAGCCTCATCATTAATTACGTGTTTGTTTGATGGCGCAGCTAGAAAATAGTCGTAATCTACATAATCAGGATCTAAATGTGAACCTGTAGGATCGCCAAAAGTAACATCAGTAAAATACCACTTATCAATCATAAACGCATGACTCCAAGCATGATTTTCCCAACCACCAGACCCATATGCTTGTCCTATTGTAGTTATCACTGGTATATTGCAATAATTTGCTAACATTTGAAAAGCTTCAGCGTAAGCCTCGCAAACAGGCTCATATAAAGAACCATCTTTTCCAAAATCTGATTTAATTAAAGCTCCACTAGGGTTATGAGCAAAAGCGCTAGAAAAATCTGTATCGTATTCATTGTTTTGAATTAACCATGTATATAGATATCTTAATTTTTGATATTCGTTTTGTAATTGATCTGCTTCTTGTTTTAAATATGCCCTTCGAGCTAAAATATGAGTTAAATCTTCATTTAAAAGCGCCTGATTGAATGTTGCGCCAGACATATACCCATCCTCAATACCTGGTGTAACTGTTAGTGTAGCACTAATAACAGTACCACTTACAGAAATATTAACAGCATTATTAAACCAAAAATATTCAGGGTGGTCAAAATTAAATGCTCTCCAAGCTTTCCCGGAAGAATCAGCCATAGCTTGTGCTTTATCGCCCGATAATCCCTCAAAAACAGCTTCAAAAGGATAACCGCCCATCATCATTGGAACAAAACCCGCATATACTTCTTTGCCATTATCATCTAAAGTATTGTAATAGAATTTGTTTCCCGTTTCTTGACTATTATGCAAAACATTAACTTTTTGATTAAAATTCATACTTGCATAATCATTATAAAACTCTTCAAACGATTTTGCTTCTACTTTGTAATTAAAAAATAATACACCAAAAACAGCTAGCAAAAATACAAATAATACTTTTCTTTTCATTTTTACTCCCATTCTATTGTTCCTGGAGGTTTTGAAGAAATATCGTAGATTACTCTACTACACTTTGTTTCCAAAACAATTCTCTCTCCAATTTTATTTAATACTTCATAAGGTATAGGATAAGCTTGAGCTTTTTGAGCATCTTTACTTGTTACTGCTCTTAAAGCAATAACATAATTATAGTTCCTCTTGCCATCAAAAACTCCTGTCGATTTAGTATCTAAAACAACAGTAAAATATTGCCAAATAATTTGGTCTAATTTTGCTTTTTTTAATTCTTCCCTAAAAATAGCATCACTTATCTTAGCCATTTGAAGTTTTTCACTAGTAATTTCACCCATAACCCTCACTCCTAAACCAGGACCAGGAAAAGGTTGTCTTAATAATAGCTCATCATCTAAACCCATTATTTTACCTAATGCTCTAACTTCATCTTTATATAATTCTTTAATTGGCTCTACTAACTTAAAACCTAATTCGCTAGGTAATCCCCCAACATTATGGTGCGATTTAACTAATTGTTCTCCTTTTTTAGATTCAATAACATCAGTATAAATCGTTCCTTGAGCTAAATATTCATATTCCTTACCCAAACTTTTGGCTTTTTCTTTAAAGCAATCAATAAATATTTTTCCAATAATTTTTCGTTTTTCTTCTGGATCATTAACTCCCTTTAAATTATCTAAAAATGTTTTAGATGCATCTAAGTATTCTACTTCGATTCCATATTTTTCAAATCTCTCTAAAACTTGTTTTTCTTCACTTAAACGAAGTAATCCATTATTTATAAACAAACAAGTTAGTTGGCCTTTAATTGCAAGGTGTAAAATCTTTGCCACAACAGTAGAATCAACGCCGCCTGAAATTCCTAAAAGCACTTTTTTACTTCCAACTTCTGTTCTTATTTCTTGAATTTGTTTTTCTAAATATTGATGTAAACTAAGATTTGGATTTGATTTCATAAAACACCTCATCATTTATTATAGCACAATTAACTATAGAAATAAATAAAAAAGAGTTAACATAAATTTGAAAATGTTAACTCTTGAAATCTTTATTCTTTAGATTCTTTTTTTTCTCTTCAGGCTTAGGCTCCTCTTTTACAACTTCTGCTTCTGCTTCAATTATATTTTCTTCTGAAGCGACAGCTTGAGCTATTTCTTCTTGTTTTCCTTTAGTTGGCTTTTTAAAAATATGAACAATTAAATAAACTGATACGCCAATAACTACAATTGCAATTAAGCCTATTGGAGATCCTACTACTCTTAAGAACCCACCAACTTTTGGAATTTTTCCCGAATAAATACCTACAAATTTATCTTTTGTAATACGCCAATAATCCATTGGTGCTTCAGGATTAGCTGGACGTGTACGGAAACATGCATCTCCTCTTTCATTTACAGTCCATTCAGCAAAATAGTGAACTACCACATTATTATTAGGGTCTACAAAGGCAACAATATCGCCTTCTTTTAAATCATCAAAATCATAGGCAGTAATGAATACAAAATCATTTGGAACTAACTCTGGCTCCATACTCTCTGTTAGAATTACATAGCCTTTGAATCCCATGTATCTTGCAGTTAAATTAGGTGAAACTAAGTTAAATACAAAATAAAAAATTAAATAAGCTAATACTATTAGCGAAGCAACATAACCAATCCATCCAAAAACAGCTTTAACTTTTTCTTTTTTGGTTTTTTCTTCAGTTGCCATTACTTCTTCTTTTTTTGTTTCCATAACTAACCTCACTTACTCGTATATTATTACACAATTAATTTATTTTGTCAATGAAAAGTATTTTATTATTAATATTTAAATAAAATGCTTATATTAAAGCTTCGATAACGCATGAACTATTAAAACCATGCTCCAAGTATCCAATTTACAGTACTCTTCTAGATTTTTTCTTACTTCTTCCAAATCTTCTTCGTCAAGTTTTGGAAAAGAATAATAAGCCTCTTGCGCCATCATTCCGTGTTGAATTTCTAAATCTTGATAAGATAATTCTGGTGCAAATATAGGTAATACTTTTTTGATGCTAAAACTACCTTTTAAGTCATTATCATAAAAAAATGTTATTTGCCTACCATTAACCGACCTTAAAAAAACATCCAATAAATCTACTATGTGGTCTTTTATTTTTAATAATTGTTCACTATACTGAGGGTAAAACTCCGCTAATTCTTCAATTCTACTTGTCTCAAAACTAGCATTATAAACTAAAACTGTTCCGCCTTTTGTAAGATCAATATTTTCAACTAGTGCTTTTGCACATTCTTCCCTATGATCTACAAAATCAGGAGCTAAAAACGAATAATGGCAATCATTAATATCTTTTAATGCATTTTTAGATTTTTCTATATGCAAAGAAAATTGAAATAAAGATTGATTATATGGAGATTCACCTTGAAAACGTGGAAGTGGTGAGTGAAGGCTTTCAAAATCTAAATGATATATAGGGTAAACTAATTTATCTAACCAGGCTCTTATTTCTTCATAATTAATATATTGCTCACCAGAAACAAAAACCATTTTTTGAATTTTATTGACTGGGGTTAACTCGCTATCATCATACATGTCCATTGTTGTTTTACCATCTAAAATATCAGCAAATTTTTTACTTGCAGTTCTATAAAAATATAAAGCCGATCCGGGAATTTTTAATAGTTCATCAAAACAAACTGGGCAAAAAAGACAAGCGGTATTTTCCTGTTTTCTTTTACATTTTGCCCCTATTTCTGGTTTGATAAAGAAATCATTTTGAATAGTTATTTGAATATTTTCAATATCTTTTTCAATTAAAGATACAAACTCTTGATAGAATTGGCTCATATCTAATAAAACAACTATTTCTCCACCATCGCAACTCGGATAAGGATTTTCTTCTGTTGCGTTATTTAAATCTAAAATATACTCATGATTCAAAAGAGCCATATAAAATGTTATTTTCTTTCCGTGAGGATTGTTTTTTATAGTTAAAAAATAAGTATATAATCCGTCATAAATATATCTTCCTATTTGCTCATGTTCTGGATTGAAAACTTGTGTATTAAGAAATTTAATATATCCTTTTTTTGCATTCTCGCTATCCATTTCATTTATATCTAATAATCTCAACATACTTCTCTTTTTCTCAAAATATTTATCCTTCTTTACAAAATCACTAGATGACTTTGCTTTTGCCTCTAAAATAATAATTTCATCTTTTGTTTCTTGATAACCATCTACTTTTGTATAAAAAATATTGCCTTGTTGATCAATATATTCAAGTTTCTTTTGCTGGTCTAAACTTCCAGATACAAATTTTGTTTTTAATAGTGTGCTAGCATATTGGATTAGTATTGTTTCCGTTTCTTGGAACTGCTCTTGGCGCCATTCTTCTATTGGTTGTTCCAATTTATCCTCAAAACTATCTTTGTCAATCATTAAATCTAAATAGTCCTTTAATTCGGAAAACTCTACATTAGAAAAAGTCACTTTGTTTTTCTCGCTATACAACTTATTAAAACCATAATACGACTTGCAACGAATAAGTTCTTTAAATAGCGTCTTACTTATCTTCATCTTCTCACCTCTTTAATGTATTATATCATAAAAAAAGGGCAAACGCCCTTTTTAATATATTTTATCTTTCGTTTTTTTAATGATTAAATGCAAGATAAAATCAATTACAAAAACAAAAATAATTAAAATAATTGTCCAAGCAAAAACTCCTTTAGTTTCTAAATAAGTATTTTGAATGGCAATTTGATAACCTATCGTTCCTTTAGTTTGAGCAATCATTTGCGCCGTTACAATAACTTTCAATCCCAAACCAAAAGATTGAAGTAACGATACTAAAATTCTTGGCTTAGAAAGCGGAAAATAGATATCTTTTATAACTAAATAATTTAAATTACTTACAGTTTTCACATCATCAAGCAAATCTTTATCAATAGCATTTATACTACTATAAATACCTTCATAAAGAATTGGAAAGATTACCAAGAAAGTAATAACATAAGGAGTAAATCTTTGACCTACCATTAATAAAAACAAGATGATAACTGCTACAACTGGAATACTTTTAAGTAATGTAACTATCGGGCTAAAGAAGTGTTTAAATCTTTCAAATCTTAAAGCAAGAAGCGAAAAAACTAAAGCTAAAATTAAAGTCAAAATAGTTACAATTAAGATATCTAAAAAGGTTCTTAATATAATTAAATATGTTTCTCCTCTAGCAAATAGTTCACCTATTGTTTTAAAAACTAAACTTATTTTTGGTAAAACAATCTCACTATCTACAATAATACTACCAATAAACCAAACAAAGATTATAAACAATATCCCCAAAGAATAATATAAATACTTTTTATCAATTTTATTCATGTGGAGTATAGAAAGCTTGATCTGGTAATTTACCACCTACTAAAGCAGCATCTTCAACTAAAAGCAAATTAAAGAACTTTTCGATATCTTCTTTAATATCTATAGCTTTTTTAAATTCAATATTGCTTAGTGGAATTGAACTAGCGATTAGACCTTCTTTCATGCTTTCTAAATATTCATCTTTTTGGTAAATGAAATTGGCATATCCTTGAGGATCTTTATTTAAATTTGTAATATTGTTTTCTACAGCAGTAATAAAACTTGCTATTTTCCTTGTGTTTTTACTTTCGCTATTCACAAAAATAGCAGCCTGAGGAACTAAGTCTAACTCTGTTGTTTCGTGTAAAACATCAGCAATTGATAAATACTTTAAATTAGATACCTTTTTTCTTAAATTAGATAATACTGGTTCTGATGTTAGAAGATATTGATAATCTCCGTTTAAGAAAAAAGCAACTCCATCATTTATTGCATTATAATAAGTTATATTTGGATTTACATTTTCACTTGCAAGTGCACTTCTTAAGGTGATTCCTGGAATATTAGTTTCTCCAAAAGCAGCTAAAGTTTTACCATTTAAATCAGCTAATGATGTTAAAGGTTCATCAATACTTACAATATAAGTATTTAAAAAACCAATAACAGAATCTAACTTATAACTAGAATTCCCCGAATTATATAGTTTTGCTCCTAAATTAATTGGCGCAACGATAATATCTGCTTCTTTTGAAGTAAAAGCAGTTACTAATAAATTAGGTCCAGTAACATTATTATATTCAATATCTTCGGTTAAAGTACCAGCAACACTAATTAGAGGAATACCATTTGGAAGAGTTACTTTTAATTTAGCATCTTCGCTACATCCTGTTAGAAAAACAAAACTAAACAAAAGTAAGAAAAAATTAATAATTCTTTTCATTATTTCTTTTCCCCAAATACTTCTTTTTTAGAATATGTTGTGTGTAATAATTTGTGAGCTAATTCTCCACCAGGTTTTCCTAAATGAGTTTGGTATAAAGAAACTACATTAGGATTTTCGTGGCTTCTTCTAATTTTATTTTCAGAGTCAATTGTATATAAAGCTTGTGCTCTTAATTTGCAAACATCAATAGTTTCTAAATCTCTTGCCTTAACAATTGGTTGACCTCCACCATTAATACAACCGCCTTCGCAACCCATAAACTCTACAAAAATATACTTATTAGGATTTTCTTTAATTCTTCTAAACATTTCTGGGAAGTTTGCGGCTCCATGAACTACTGCTACTTTGAAAGTTTGATTATCAATTACTAAATCTGCTTCTTTAATAGCAACCGATCCTCTAACTTGAGTAAAATCAATTGTGTGTTTATCTTCTTTTTCTAAGAAAGCTTTAACTGTTCTTAATGCGGCTTCCATAACTCCACCAGTTGTACCAAAAATAGCTCCTGCTCCTGTATATGTGGCAAGTGGTGATTCTGGTTTATAATCTTGCAAGTTATTAAAGTTAATACCAAATCTTCTAATTAAACGCGCAAATTCACGAGTTGTTAGAACTGCATCAACATCTTTAACGCCTTTATCTTTCATTTGTTCACGATCTGCTTCATCTTTTTTAGCAATACAAGGCATAAATGAAACAACTTTAATTCTTTCTTTTGGCACATTAATAATATCTGCATAAATATGTTTAATTAAAGCTCCTTGAATTTGTTGCGGAGATTTTGCTGTTGAAAGATGAGGTAAATATTCTGGATAATATCTTTCAATGTAACGAATCCATCCTGGAGAACAAGATGTAAATAAAGGTAAATGAGTTTCTTTTCCTTGAAGATGGTCTTGAATTCTACCAATTAACTCTGTGCCTTCTTCCATAATTGTAACATCAGCTGCAAAGTTAACATCAGTTATTTCATCAAATCCCATTCTCTTCAAAGCACGATAAATTTTACCTTCAACATTAGTACCGATTGGATTGCCAAACTCTTCACCTAAAGCAGCCCTTACTGCAGGTGCTAGTTGAGCAATTACATAATAATTATCATTATTCAAATAATCAATTACAATATCTTCATCACTTGTTCCAGATAAAGCACCAACTGGACATGCTTGAATACATTTCCCACAATATAAACAACCAGCATCATCAATAAAATCATTGTTTGCAGGCGCTACATAAGTATCAAAACCTCTTCTATTAAAATCTAAAATTCCTAAACCAGTGTAATGATTACAAGCAGATACACATCTACCACATAATATACATTTAGAAGTATCAATAGTTAACGAATTGGAAATATTACAATAACTAGTTTTTTTAGAAAAAGTTGGATCTTCTCCCATTGTATTAGGAACATTATATCTTCTTAGCAATTCCAATAATTCACAATTTTCTTCTCTGTGACATACCCAACATTCAAAATGATGGTTTGCAGCAAGAAGTTTTAAGTTATTTTTAACAGCATCATTTACTCTTTTAGTATTAGTATGAACTTTCATTCCTTCCCATACTTGAACAGTACATGAATTCTTTAACGTATTTAAACCTTCAATCTCAACAACACAAAGTCTACAAGCTGAAGTCTCACTAATATCTTTCAAAAAGCATAAACGAGGGATATAAATATCAGCATCATTAGCAGCATCTAGTACTGTATAAGTACTAGGTACTGTCATTTCTTGGTTATTAATCCATATTTTTACATTACTCATATCTCTTCACCTCTATAAACTCACAATTGCATTAACTGGACAAGCAGGTTTGCATGTTCCACAATTAACACAAAGTTCAAGATCAATATAGTGCTTTTTCTTAACGTCACCAGAAATAGCATTTACTGGACAATTACGTAAGCATTTACCACAACCAATACATTCATCAGTAATTAATAACTTAGTAATATTCTTACAAACGCCAGCTGGACATCTTTTATTAACTACGTGTTCTAAATATTCATCATAGAATTTATCTAATGTTGATAAAACTGGGTTAGGAGCTGATTGACCTAAAGCACATAAAGAAGTATCTTTAATCATTAAAGCAAGTTTTCTTAAATCATCTAAATCTTTCATTGTTGCTTTACCATCAGTAATCTTATTTAAAATCTCCAACATTCTTAAATTACCATCACGGCAAGGAGTACATTTCCCACAAGACTCTTCAACAGTAAACTCTAAATAAAACTTAGCAATGTCTACCATACAATTGTCTTGATCCATAACAATCATACCACCACTACCCATCATTGATCCTTTTCTAACTAAGTTATCATAATCAATTGGTGTATCTAAATCATCTTTTGTTAGGATTCCGCCTGATGGTCCTCCTGTTTGAACAGCTTTAAATGCTTTCCCTTTAGTTAAACCTCCACCAACATCATAAATAACTTCTCTTAAAGTAGTTCCCATTGGAACTTCAAGTAATCCCGTATTCTTAATCTTTCCACCTAAAGCAAATACTTTTGTACCTGCAGCTTTTTCTGTACCGATTGCTTTAAACCAATCAGCACCTTTAAGAATAATTTGGGCTACGTTAGCAAAAGTTTCTACGTTATTAATTACTGTAGGTCTTCCCCACAAACCTTGCGATGCTGGATAAGGTGGTTTATTACGAGGCATACCACGCTCTCCTTCAATTGAAGCAATTAAAGCAGTCTCTTCCCCACAAACAAAAGCTCCCGCTCCCAATCTAATTTCTAAATCAAAGTCGAAATTGCTTACTAAAACGCCTTTACCTAAAAGACCATATTCATAAGCTTTATCAATAGCATATTGTAATCTTTCTACTGCTAAAGGATATTCCGCTCTAATATAGACATAACCTTGAGTTGCACTAATCGCATACCCACAAATAATCATTGCTTCAATTACTGCATGAGGATCTCCCTCTAAAACAGCACGGTCCATAAATGCACCCGGGTCTCCCTCATCAGCATTACAAATTACAAAACTTTGTCCGCCTTTGTTAGCAGCAGTAAATTTCCACTTTAAACCAGTAGGGAAACCTCCACCACCACGACCACGTAAACCAGATTTAGTAACTACATCAACAACTTCTTCTGGAGTCATTTCAAAAAGAACTTTCTCTAAAGCCTTGTATCCATCTAAACCAATATATTGATCAATTTCTAAAGGATTAATAATACCACAGTTCTTTAAAGCAATACGATATTGATAATTAGGAACATCAATTACTTTACCTTCTTCGTCAGTAACTTTCTTAAAATTCTCAATTAGATATCTATTTAAGACTTCTCCACCAATTAAATGTTTCTCTGCAATCTCTTTTGCTTTTTTCTCATTTACCATACAATAAGTATAACGATTGTTATCTTTATCATATACCTCTACAATCGGCTCTAAGGCACATTCGCCAATACAACCTACTGAAGTAAGACTAATATCCTTTAAACCCTTTTCTTTAATAGTTTGTTCAATAATATCATAGATAACATCAGCACTTGCTGCTAAACCACATGATGCCATACCAACTACAACACGATATTTATTGTTATCTAAAAGATTAAGTTTTTTTAGATTTTCTTCTCTAATTTTATTTAAATCTTGTTTAGTTTTCACCTGCAGCCTCCTCGTCAATAATCTTTCTTAATTCTTGATGTGCACTATTAACAGTCGCATGACCATAAACTTTACCATCAATTGTATATACTGGCGCTAATCCGCAAGCACCAACACATCTAGTTGCTTCTACTGTAAATAAACCATCTTTAGTAGTCTCCCCTACTTTGATTTGCAAGCTATTGCAAATTTCATCTAAAATAGATTGACTGCCCTTTACATAACAAGCAGTACCTAAACATACTCCAATAACATGTTTTCCTTTAGGTTCCAAAGAAAAACGAGAATAAAATGTAACTACTCCGTTGATTTTTGAAACACTAATTTTTAACTCTTCTGAAATAATTTTTTGCACTTCTAGAGGAATACAACCAAAGATTTCTTGAGCATCATGTAAACTAGGCATCAAAGGACCTGGCTTTGCTTTATGCTCTTCTATTCTTTTGCGTAATAATAATTCTTTTTCTTTTGTGATTACTAATTTTTCCATTATTAATCTCTCCTTTTAACTATAATATTATATAAAAATGAAAATGAAAACGCAACGTGATTTTGTTTTCATAAATAAAAAAAACCCTTTCATAAGAAAGGGTTTTAATATATTTATTTTAAGGTCTTTGAAAAGTTAACTTATCTACAAATGAAGTATATTCATAAGTTCTAGTTTCGCCTTGATAAGTTACTTTAACTTGGTAAGACACAACTGAATCAACTCCTGGGTGATTAATGATTTCCCCATTATCGTTCATGATTGTTGGTGTTAAAGATTTAAATTCAAAAATAATATTTTTATTTGTGAAATTCCTTAAAGCAAACAATTCTAAATAAATTAAATGCATTAATTCGCCCCAACGATCAGAGTTACGAATATCTTGAGGACATTGTTTACCTGAAAAGTCGTTATGTTGCATTACATCATTTAAACCTAGATTATATTTGTGTAATAACCAAGCAACTAGCTTTCCTAAATGACGCATTGTTCTGTTAAAATTTCCGCCTTCATTAACACAAGTTTCGATACCTACAGATGCAATATTACCACCATAGTTAGCGATTTGTCCATAAGAGCTATTGTAATATGTTGTAGGGATATGATATTCCCCATTAATTACATTAACTCTAACACCGCGAGATGTAAAATAACTTCTATTTAAAATTTGTCCTTCTTTTGTAGGAGCAACAACCTTAGTTTTAACTCCATCAATAGTATAATATCCATCACTTGAGATATCTACATAAGGTGAATAGTTGCCATTAAACATAACTCCTGTTGGGTAATCAATTAATGCCCTACTAGTACCATCACCTGCATGGTAACCTACCTCATCAATTGGTAAACTTTGATAAACATCAGTATCATCTATACTAAAATGCCATGAAGCTTCTCTACCATCTTTTCTATGTTGAATATCATTTAATAATTTTGCATTATGTGAAGGGTCATTCATTCCCGTATTATGGACTGTAATATATCTAGTTTCTGATCTAAGTCGATTACTTCTCTTATCTGTGTTACTAGAATCTACAATATCAACTTTAATTGATGATTCAAAATCATATTGATTATAAAAAGGTAAATAACCATAGTTATAATCAATCTTTGTAGTTGCTCCATATGTAAAGAATGATTGGTTTTTAATATGTTGTAAATTAATTTGATTTAAGAAATATTCAATAGCATCCCAGCCTTCAGGAGTATCTGCTCCTTTTAAATATAGACGATAAGCAATTGTATGAACTGCAGATTTATCCTTACTATGAACATTCATTGATAAAACAACTTGTGCACCTTCATTACCTACAGGGCCAGTATATACTCCATCATTAGATAAAAATGCTGGCGTGTCACTTGACCAAGTTAAATCTACACCAAAATCTTCATCTTCACTAGGTAAAATTAAGTCTTGGCTTAAAACTCCATTATCTAAGAATTGCTCTAAATATCTTAAATATGCTTCTTCCATTGCTCTTGCTTTTTCTAAAAATGTTTTTGCCATAACTGGTAAGATCATCTCCATTTCTACTGGTTCTTCACCTGGATATTGAATGATTAACATTAGTGTAATATATTGTTCTACATTTGGTTTTTCTACCAACCTCAATTGATTATCCATAATCTCTGGATTTAAAGATCTAATTTGATATGTAACTGTTGGATTATATCTATCTTCGAAACTAATATAATCATAACTAGCGCCAATTGGTGGTCTAAACTGATTATAAATAAAGTCGTATGCTTCAGAATATTTATTAGGTACTAAAGTAACATCAATATCGGTAGTATATTCAACTCCTGATAAAGTATAATGAACAGTTAGTGTTAAATCATGATAATCATCATCTGGCATAAAAAACATAAATTCAGGATCAAAATAGATATTATCAGACGAAGCATAAGTAAATCTAACACCAGAATAAACTTCTGGAAGTACAAATCCCATTGAAACTTTATCAGGAAAAACAGTAGTTAGATATCTTTCTATAGCTAATTGTTCTTCAGTTTTATTAGGATCTTCCGGGTCTTCTGGATCTTCTGGATCTCCGCCTTGTTCTTTAGCTTGTGCAGATAACGCAAGATATGTTGCTTTAATGTCTGCATTCAGTTTAGCTTTAAATTCATCAGTTATTGTCTCATATATAAGATCTAATTGAGCTAATGCTTCTTTATTTACCTCACCGTTTAAAGCAAGTACTGCAGTTTCAAATTCTAAATTTTTAATATGTTTGTTAATTTTATCTTCTGCTGCATTAATTTCATTTTGAATTTTGCTAGCTACATCATTACTTAAATTGTTTATCTTGCCTTTTAACTGATTTAAAATTGCTAAAGTTGCATTATCGTAGTTGATGTCTAATTCAGCTAAGAATTTTAAGCTATCAAGTGTAACTTGAGCATCTACTAAAACAGCTAAGTTTGCAACTTTCTCTTGATCTTTAGCACTTAAAGCATTGTATTTTTCTTCAATCTCTTTAATTAATGCCTCATCTTCTAGAGTAACTTCACCAATATTGTCAATTAAGCTCTCTACAGCTTTAAATGCTTCGTCTTTATCCTTGCAACCAACTAAGGCTACAAAAAGGAAAAGAACTAAAATAAATTTCAATACTTTTTTCATAATTCCACCTCTAATAATTTCTTGATTTTTGTTTGATATTTAAATGTCCTTGTTTCACCTCGATAGTTTGCTTTTACTTCATAACTAACTATCTTGTCTCTTAGCGGATGTTTTAATACATTTCCTTCATTGTCTAGAAACTGTGGATCTAAACTAATAAATTCTAATTCTACATCTGCTAACTTAGTATTTTTATAATATTCTAAATTAACTAGCTCGATAAACTCATCCCAACGATTAGCTGTCCTAATTGTTTCTGGACAATTCTTGCCCGAAAAGTCGTTATGTTGTTTCACGTCGTTTACTGATAAGCCATATTTAATTAATAACCAAGCCGTTAATTTAGCAACATTTCTCATTGCTTGATTTAAATTAACACCTTTATAAACACAAGTTTCAATTCCTATTCCTGTATAGTTACCGCCACCTAAATGAAATCCCTTATCATTTAACCAATTTTCTGGATAAGACGTTCTACCATCACCTGCGTGCCAAGCAACTTCTTCTAGTGGTAATTCTTGATATACTTCTTTATCGTCAACACTATAATGCCAAGAAGCTTGCCTTGTTGTGGTATGTAAATATTGATCTAAACCTTTAGCTGTCATCAAAGGTGAAGCTAACCCCGCATCATGAATAACTACATATTTAGTGTTTTCTCTTACCAATCCTGGCCTATTTAAAGTGTTTTCTTTTGGAAGAAAGTTTTGCGTTATTTTTAAATCTTTATTAATATAAAAAGGTAAATATCCATTATTATATGATTTTACTTTTTTGTATTCTTCTTCAAAACCATAAAGATAAAAAGGATAATTAACAATTTCATCTTTATGAATTTTATTTAAAAAGATTTCTACTTTTTCAAAAATATCCATTTTCTACCTCTTAATATATTATACCACAAACTTATAAACATAACAAATAAAAAAGAACCTATGAAAGGTTCTTTTTATAATCATATATTTTTAATTTTAATATTAGTTTGCTACAGCTTCTAAAGTTGTAGTAAAGCTAAATTCTTTAGTAACACCTTGATAAGTTGCTTTTACCTTGTAATTAACAACTGTAGATGGTCCTGGGTGATTTAAAACTACTCCTGTTTTAGGATCAAAGTAATTACCACTTGCTTCGTATACAAAGTTTACATCATCTAAATACTTACGACCAAACCACTCAATCCTAATTTGTTCCATAAAATCATCCCAATAACCTTGTGCTCTGATTGCGTAAGGACAATCTTTTCCAGAAAAACGATGATGTTGAGAAACTCTCTCTACTGGCAAATCGTGTCTAATTAAAATCTCAGCACATAAAGCAGCCATATATCTCATTGTTAATGTATAGTTAGCACCATCAAAAGCACAAGTTTCCATACTAACAGAGTTTCTATTTCCGCCTTTATTACAAATATAACCTTTAGATCCTAGTGGGTTATAAAATTGCGTACACCACCAATAATCAGCCATTTTGTAATTTCCGTCTTCACCAAGTTCTACTAAAAGTCCATTTTCATTAATAACTCTATTATCTGCGATTGCATTACTTGGAATCATTAACGTTGTTTTTTGTCCATCTAAATAGAAGTATCTATCAGAACCAATAGTAACTATAGGATTTCTATGTCCTTTGTGAGCAACACCTGTATCAAGTAAACTAAATAAGTTTCCACCATCACCTGCTTGCCAAGTTGTCATACCTTCTGCCATATGATGGAAAATTACTGTTTGGCGTACTCCATTCATTGTTGTTTCGCCTACTGTATAGTTCCAAGAAACAGGCGCATCACTTTGAATATAGTTAGCAATTGCAGTTGCAGTATCACTTGATCCATAACTTCCCGTATCATGAACAACTACCCATTCAATTGAAGATGCAGGACCATTTGTCTTTTTACCTTCAGGTAAGAAATTATCATAGATTGGTAATTCATAGTTAGTAAAGAACGGTAGATATCCATAACTTTGATGATAAGTTTGACTAATACCTTCATAATATTTATATTTTCTATTTGGAATAGATAAGCGATTGTTGTAGCTTAAGAACTTTTCAATCATTTGCCATTTGTTGGATTCTGAATTCATTCCTAAAACAAAAACACCAAAACTGATAGATTCCTCAAAACTTTCTCTTCTTGAAGAAGCCGTCACAGTAATAATAATTTCTGAATCAAATACTGGTCTTCCAATAAGTTCCCCAGTTGGGCTTAAAACTGTGATATCACTAGCAGTCCAAGTAAATGTTAACTTACTATAAGCTGGTATTCTTTGAAAGAAATTTTGATTTTCTTCAATTACATAATTATCATCATAATAATTAGAAATGTTTGCAAATGCTACCGCTGCTTGATTTGCAGCTGACATATTTTCAAGTTCATAAAGTAAAGCTAATTCTTCTTCTTTTTGAATTAAACGAGCCAAATTATTAACAAACTCTTTTTGAGCTGGAGTTAATTGTTCATATTTAGTACGAGCATTTTCAATTGCTTCTTTATCGGTCTTATTTACTTCATCCGATAAGTTAGCAATCAAATCATCAACTACTCTAGCAGCTTGTTTATTTTCTAATTCTTTTAATCCTAAGTAATTTAAATATTTTTCTTCAAATCCATCTTTTCCAATAATTTTCGCTAAAACTTCAGCACTAGCATTATCAATAGCTGTTCTTAATTCTAAATATAATTTCTCATCAGCTAAAGTAACTGGTACTTGCAATAAAGCTATTTTACTATTAATATTATCGATTTCTTTCAATACTAAAAATTCTTTATATTTAGTATTAAATCTATCTAATAATGCAATTCCTTTTTTGTCTTCTTCGCTTAGCTCGCCTATTTTCTCTGAAATTGAGTTGTATTTTCTCTCATCATCTAAAGTAGTAGGGTCAGCTAATTGACCAATTTCCTCATTAATATTATCTAAAATTGTTTGCTTAGCATTACGATCATTTTTCAATGTTTCATATTGGCTAAACATACTGTTAAATTTTACTAAGTTTGCAATACGTCCTCTTGCAGCTTCACTTGCTGCTGTTATTAATTCCTTTATCTCAACATAGAGAGCTTCATCAGCTAAAGTTACAGGTTCTGTCAACTCTAATATTTTCGAGTCTATCATCTCTGCACTAGCTATGGCTTCCAATTCTTGAATCTTTGCTCTTGCAGCATTAAGTTTTTGGTAATTACTTACTTTAGCTTTAGCTGCTTCGTTTAAAGCACTATACTGAGAAAAAGCCGCTTCAACATTTTCTTTGTCTACCAGCATTAAATCCTCAGTATTAGGTAGATTCTGAATAGTTTGAATAATCTTTTCGTAATCTTTTTCAGGCTTTGGTGTCTTTTCACAACCAGTACAGCCAGAAATAATTAGTATTCCAAAAAGAAAGATCAAGAAAATACCTAATTTTTTCTTCATTTTGTTTCCTCCTATAACTCTTATAACAAAAATATTATACTATATTTTCTTTGAATTGTCAATATCCAGAATGGCGTCTAAAGTGGTAGATATTACTTAAAAAACAACAATTAAACATGCCTTATGTCACCATATAATAAAAAATGAAGACCTTAATCTTCATTAAAAACTCATAATTTATAGATAAAGCAAGGGACAAGCCCTTGCTTATATTATAGTTAGTTTTAATAAAACTAGCTAACAAATGGTGGTTGAGGACGGAATTGAACCGCCGACACAAGGATTTTCAGTCCTTTGCTCTACCTACTGAGCTACTCAACCAGTAAATAAAAATGGCGGTCCCGACGGGACTTGAACCCGCGATCTCCAGTGTGACAGACTGGCATGTTAACCACTACACTACAGGACCACCCTAATTTTAAAATGGTTGCGGAGGAAGGATTCGAACCTACGACCTCCGGGTTATGAGCCCGACGAGCTACCAGCTGCTCTACTCCGCGATCACTATATTCCTATTATATCATAAAATAAATAAAATGCAAATGGCGGAGGAAGAGGGATTCGAACCCCCGCGCGCTCTCACGCCTGTCGGTTTTCAAGACCGATCCCTTCAGCCGGGCTTGGGTATTCCTCCGTCTCAGTATTCGTCAATATATATTAATAAGGATGGTGGACCCGGTAGGACTCGAACCTACGACCGACCGGTTATGAGCCGGTGGCTCTAACCAACTGAGCTACGGGTCCGCGAAATGGTAGCGGTGGAGGGATTTGAACCCCCGACCTCACGGGTATGAACCGTACGCTCTAGCCAACTAAGCTACACCGCCATAAGTTCCCATCTTAAATAACAAACAAATGGTGGATCCTAACGGGATCGAACCGTCGACCTCCTGCTTGCAAGGCAGGCGCTCTCCCAGCTGAGCTAAGGACCCAAAGCGTTAAGAATATTCAAAAATGGTGCCTAAGGTGGGAATTGAACCCACACAGTATTGGGATACTGCAGGATTTTAAGTCCTGTGCGTCTACCTATTCCGCCACTCAGGCACATAACATTTATGAATGCATTTATGATGGTGACTCCGGGGTGAATCGAACACCCGACCCACTGATTAAAAGTCAGTTGCTCTACCGCCTGAGCTACGGAGTCATAAATGGTGCCGACTATAGGAATTGAACCCACAACCTACTGATTACAAGTCAGTTGCTCTACCAATTGAGCTAAGTCGGCACATATAAATGGTGGAGGATGACGGGCTCGAACCGCCGACCCCCTGCTTGTAAGGCAGGTGCTCTCCCAACTGAGCTAATCCTCCATGTCTTTGATTATACAACATTTTATATTAAAACACAAGAAAATAATAAATAGAAAGAAAATTGGCAATCCCCTATCTTTGCATGATCAAGTCAT
>DAOSSK010000001.1:69456-95331 GCA_035377365.1 Bacilli bacterium | reverse complement strand
TTATAATACTATTTAAATAATTTTAAATAAGGGGGGTTAATTATTTCGTAAGTAACCCCTCTTTGTTTTAATTATAAATGGAGGAAAAATTATGATTTTACAAGCAGCAACGCATCCAGTGTTTACAGTATTTTTAACATTGGTGATTTTATGGCTTATAGGAAGTGCTTTAACTTTAATATATGCAGAATTAAGTAACGAGCAAAAAGGAAAACTTAAGGTAGCAGCTAAAAGAGTTAAAAAAGTACTTACTAACGAAACCTTTGTGTACATTTTAAAAAGAATTTTTTCTTCTCTATTTACTCTTTTACTAGTAGTAGTGTTAGTTTCATTATTATTAAGATTAATTCCAGATTATCAATTGTATGATGTTCCAACTTATAACAAAATCAAAGGATCTAATCCTTCTGGTGCAGAAGCATGGAGAAACTTAGTACTTTATAGATATGGTAGAACTACATTAGATGGTCATCGTAGATCAGGTTTAGTTGGGGCACTTCAGTACATTTACTGGCTTTTACCAATTCCTAAGAAAATTCCAGTTACATGGGATACTAATTACACTAGAATCATAAGATACTGGGAAGGTACAGTTTATTTAGGTAAAAGTATAATGTACCCAGATAAAGAAATCCCTCAAATCATTCGTGAAAGAATGGGTATTTCAATGCGTATTTCTTTGATTACTACGGCACTCGTTTATGTATTATCATATCCACTAGGTCTTGTAATGGCTAAAAAACCAGGTGGTGTAATTGATAAACTAGGAACAGCATTTATCGTATTAAACTATGCTATTCCTGGATTAGTTTTCTATTTATTGATGAATTCAGTAATGGGTAAAGCAGACGGAATTTTTGGTTGGTTAAAAGCAGGATTTGTTTATAACGAAAATATACCTACTTCCTTAATCCCACCAATATTTTGTATGGTGTTTTTATCAATACCAGGAACATCAATGTGGGTAAGAAGATTCACGGTTGACGAATTAAATTCAGATTATGTAAAATTTGCAAAATCTAAAGGTTTATCTGAAAATCGTATTATGTATACACATGTATTAAGAAACTCAATAGTTCCACTAGTAAGATCGATTCCAGGAACGTTATTATTCTCGTTTGTGGGTTCGTACTATGTAGAAAAAATTTGGTCAATTCCAGGAACTGGAGGAATATTAACAACGGCTTTAACAAGAAATGATTTCCAATTAATCCAAGGATTAACAATGATTTATGCTGGTTTATCTATGTTAGCATTCTTACTAGGGGATATTATTACAATATTCTTTGATCCTAGAATTAGGTTAAGGGCAAGATAGGAGGTAGCGTATGAGAAATTTAGATAAATTTAATGTAGATAATTTACCTGGTTTTAATGGCGGTGAAGCTACTTTTGCTCAACTACCAAAGAAAGAAGAGTTATTTACTCTTGTTGGAGAAGATAAAAGTTTAGAGTCTGAAAGAATCGCTACGGCTCCTTATTCATATTTTAAGTCTGTGTTTAAAGTATTCTTTAAAAATCCAGGAGCTATTATTGGTATCGTGGTTTTAGTTCTAATTGTTGTTGGGGCTATAATAATTCCTTTCTTTACACCTGAAGGGTTTTTAGCTGTAAATATGCATAGAGTTCATTTAAAACCAGATGGAGTACATCTTTTAGGATGTGATATAGAAGGAAAAGACTTATTTTACGGAATATGGACAGGAATAAGAAAGTCTTTATCATTAGCTGTTATTTCAGCTGGTATTAACCTTGTTGTAGGAACAATTGCAGGGTTGATTTGGGGCTTTTTTAGAAAACTAGATGTTTTCTTTATTGGGTTATACAACTTAATTTCAAATATTCCTGGATTATTAATTTATATGTTATTAGCATTAGTGTTAAGAGCAACATTCCCAACAATGCAAGATGAGACAAGATTGATTATTTCTTTGACATTTACAGGTTGGGTAGGTTTATCTCAGTTTGTTCGTAACCAAACGCTAATTATTCTAAATAGAGAGTATAACTTAGCCTCTCACACGCTAGGTACTCCAGCGCGTAGAATTATGACTAAGAACTTACTTCCATATTTACTAGCTGTTATCGTTACTCAAGGATCATTGATGATTCCAGGAATAATTTCAAGTGAGGTAGGATTAAGTTTCTTCGGTCTTGGTTTAACGCCAACTAAAATTTCTTTAGGATCACTCATCGAAAATGGAAGGAAAAATTTCACGCTATATTTCCATGAGTTTATCTGGCCATCTTTGGCTTTAGGTCTCATCATTTTAGCATTTTTCTTAATAGGTTTTGCCTTATCAGATTCGCTAGATCCTAGGAGACATAGGTAGGTATAATATGGCTTTAAAGAAAGAAATTTATTTTGTTGGGGATTTAGAGTTTTTAGAAACTGAGTTTAACAGTAAGTTAACTAGTAAGATTTATAAAGAATATTACGCACTTACAAGTGGACAAATTCCAGTAAAAATGACTGTTGATGGAATTGATTTGATTGTTTGGGATCCAAAAGAAAATTTACAACTTTATAAGGGAGATGAAATTCTTCAAAATCTTCGTATTTATACAGATTTAATTGTTGTTGTGAATTTATTTAAATATCAAGATCGACCAGATTTACCTTGTCAAAAATTGTTACAACAACGACTAACAAGTTGTGTTTACTTAGTAGTAGAGAGTAAAGAAGAGGAAGAACGTTCTGTAAAGTTTACAGAAGATAGTATCATTTTTAGTGATGGTTATGTTATTAAAGAACAAAGTAAGACATATTGTCCTAACTGTCGTGCTAAACTTGATCCAAATAGAAAAGATAAAGAAGTTTGCCAATATTGTAAGGCTGTTTTGGAAGATTTATTCTATCGTCAACGTGGTTTAGATAATAATCAATTGTTTAAAAAACGTAGAAAACTTAAGAAAAGTGAGATTGAATTAAAGAGTCCAGGACAAGTACAAAATGGTGAAAAAATTATAGAAATTAAGCACTTAGAAGTTCGTTTCTCTGTTCGTGGTAAGGTTTTAACTGCAATTAGAAATGTTTCATTAGATATTATCAAAGGTGAAATTATTGCAATTGTAGGTGAATCTGGATCAGGAAAATCTGTAACTACTAAGACATTAAATGGAATGCTAGAAGAAAACGGAAGAGTTTCTGATGGTATTATTAATTATGCAGGTGTAGACCTTGCTAAATTTTCATCAGACGTCGAATGGTTAAACATCCGTGGTAAGAGGATTGCGATGATTTTCCAAGATCCGCTTACGTCACTAAATCCTTTAAGAAGAATCGGTGGCCAAATTGCAGAGGTTATTAAAATTCATAGAGGATTAAGTAAGTCTGAAGCAAAAGAGGAAGCAATTAGTTTATTAAAGAGAGTAGGAATACCTAATGCAGAAAAAAGATATACGGATTATCCGTTTCAATTTTCTGGAGGTATGAGGCAAAGAGTAGTTATCGCTATTGCTCTTGCTTGTTCACCAGATATCTTAATTTGTGATGAACCTACTACAGCTTTAGACGTTACTATTCAAGCACAAATTCTAGATTTAATTAAAGAGTTAAAAGATGAATATGGTTTTACTGTAATATTTATTACTCACGACTTAGGTGTTGTTGCTGAGATTGCAGATAGAGTAGCAGTTATGTATGCAGGTCAAATTATTGAACTTGGTACTGCTAATGATATCTTCTATAATCCGCAACATCCTTATACTTGGGCATTACTTTCTTCATTACCTCAATTAGGGCAAAAAGGAGAAAAGTTGTACTCAATTCCGGGAACACCACCAAGTTTATTTAACCGTATTCATGGTGATGCTTTTGCACCAAGAAATAGTTTTGCATTAAAAGTCGATTTTGTAGAGGAGGCTCCGCTATTTAAAGTAGGAGGCCAACACTATGCGAAAACATGGTTGTTAGATCCAAGATCTCCTAAAGTAGAAAGACCAAAGATTATTTCTGAAATTCCAGCAAGAGTTGCTGCAATTTATGGAGGAGGTGAAAAAGTTGAGTAAACAAGAGAAAAAACCTCTAAATCCATTTGAACCTGCATTATTGAAAGCCAAAACCAAAGCCAAATTAAAGGAAAAAGGCATTGGAGAGCCAATGGCCGTTTCATTTGTAACAGCATTGTTGAGTTTTCCTATTTTAGGTTTTGGTCCAGTTAATGTTGGAAATCGCAATTATTACCTAAATTTAGTTCGTGGTAAAGAAGTTAAATTTAATAGTTTATTTGAAGGATTTAAAAAAGAAAATCTTGTTCGTAATTTACTATTAGGTCTATTCAAAACAATTTATTTAGTGTTTTGGACAGTATTGCTTGTAATCCCAGGAATCTTTAAGTGGTATTCATATTGCTTAGCTCCATATTTAGTACTTGATCGTCCAGAATTATCAGGTAATGGATCTATTAATATGAGTAAAGCAATTATGTATGGCTCATATCGCTTACGTTTATTCAAACTCCACTTAAGTTTTATTGGTTGGCTTTTATTAAGCTTACTAACTGGTGGAATATTACTATTATGGGTAATTCCTTATATTCAAATGGCTGAAGCATATTTCTATGAGGAAGTTTCTAAAATTGAGTTTCCAGAAAGAGCTAAGGTTATAAGACATGAAGACTCAAAAGATGATCGTGAAGTGTTACTAGAAGTTCAAGATGTTGATATCTATTTCAAAGTGGGAAAATTTACTGTAAAAGCATGTAACCACTTAAATTTCAAAGTGTACAAAGGGGAAACATTTGGCTTAGTAGGGGAATCGGGTTCGGGTAAAACAACAATTACTAGAGCAATTATAGGTATTAACGAATTAACACATGGTAGAATTTTATTTAAAGGTCAAGATATTTCGCGTATTAAAGATAAAGAAGGAAAGAAAAATCTAAAGAAAAACATTCAAATGATTTTCCAAGATCCAACTGCTTCTTTAAATGAAAGAGCAAATATCGACTATATTGTTTCTGAAGGTTTATACAACTTTAATTTATTTGAAAATAATGAAGATAGACATAATAAAGTAGTTAAAGCTATGAGAGAAGTAGGTTTATTACCTGAACACTTATCTCGTTATCCACATGAGTTTAGTGGTGGTCAAAAACAAAGAATTGGTATTGCTAGAGCTTTGATTGTTGAACCAGAATTAGTTTTAGCTGATGAACCTATTTCTTCGCTTGACGTTTCAATTAGAGCTCAAGTATTGAATCTATTAAGAGACTTACAAGAACAAAATAACTTAACATATATTTTTATTGCTCATGACTTATCAATTATTAAGTACATTTCTGATAGGATAGCAGTAATGCATCAAGGATATGTTGTGGAACTTGGAACAGCGGAAGCTATTTATTCAAACCCAGTTCACCCATATACTAAATCATTATTAACAGCAATTCCTCAACCAGATCCAGCAAGTAAAGATGATCGTGTAAAAGTTATTTATAATAAGGGTAATATGGATTACGAAAAAATGGATTGGATTGAAGTAGTTCCTGAACACTTTGTTTTGGGTACACCAGAACTAATTAAAAAGTGGACTAAGAAAAAATAATCCTAAGTTTATAAAAAAGCATTCGTTTTCGAATGCTTTTTTCCTTTAATATTTTGATGAAATGTTGTATAATATAAAACATAAGAGGTAGAGAATATGAATACAAATAAAACAATAACACAAATTGGAATTATATTGGTACTTGTAATAATGCCATTAGCTATAGGTATTCCTTTATTTTTAGCAAATAGAGATAGGCCGGAATTTCTTGAAATTCCTCTAGCTATTTTTGGAGTATTTGAACTTTTGGTACTTACTGTAAGAATACAAGCCCGTGATAATAAAAAAAGAAAGGCTGGAAATCTTAAAGAAGATAAAGCTAGTGAAGAATATCAAAGTCATGTAAATTTTAGAAAAATTATTCTTATTTCAGCATTTATAAACTTAGCATTATCTTTGGTTGCTTTCTGGATTTTTGGTAGAGGCGTGTAGTATGTATTATACAAAAAGAATATACAAAAATTTTCCTTTGCATTTTGCAGGCTATGAACAAGAGCCCAACTTTGTTTTATATTTTATAAATTTCAATCAAGAGAAAATTAAAGAAATTACTTTAGAGTTTTTTGGGAAACAACAAACTTATCCTATTAATTCTAGTGAATCTAAGATTACTTTAGTTTTAGATGAGGATGTTAATTATATTCCAAAATTATTTTCTGTTACCACAGACAAGGTTTATTATTTAAAAGATTATCCAGATTATGATACAGTTACTAGTCCTAAAGCTATTCATTCTTTAGGGCCGGAAAAAGAATTGTATCGTAGAGAATTAAAAAAGAAATTCAATTATCATAACGTTAGGTGTGTTTATGAAGACAACGAAAAATATTGGCATTGTGTTTGTGGGCATACTAATTTTAGTATTAGTGATAAATGCGAAGAATGTGGCAAAGAAAAAAGCAAATTAGCAGAAGTACGTCCTTCATATGCTAGTCAAGCTGCTACCCGCCATCAAGAAAATCAAATTTTATCACTTTTTCTAGCACTTTATATTTCATTATATTTAGTAGATATTTTTGTTCAGATGTTTACAGGTGACTTCTTATTTACAAATTATGACAAAAATACATTATTTGCTGTTACGAATCGTTTTATAGTGCCAGTCTTAATTATAGCTGTTGTTGCACTGAAGATGGTATTTAATAATAAACACATTAAAGTTGCAACCGATATTTTAAAAATTTTATTTTTACTTTTAGTGCTCTATTTAAATATCTTACCAATAATTAGCTTTATTGGAACTGCTTATAATTTGACGTTTTTATGGTCAGTAGATATCTTGATTGCAATTTTAGTTATTCGTTCACTTGTTACAGTAGGACAAAAAGTGTATAATTTTTCTCTTTTAGGCACAATTATAGTTTTCTTTTTTATGAGTATCTTCCTTTATGGAGTCTATAAAGATTTGAAAATTACAATTCATCCAGAAGGGGTGTCGCTAACAGTTCAAGAAGAGGGTAATCAAAAAAAATATGAAATGCCAGAAACATTAAATAATATGAAAGTTTTTAGTGTGATTTTTTCTCATAATAAAGAGTATGAAATGGAAGAATTGGTAGTGAGTAATAATGCTAGTATAGTAGCTTTTATTTCTACAGCTACATTTAAAAACTTGAAAGTTGTGGAAGTTAAAGAAAACAATAAAGTTTATTATGCTGATAACAATGTCTTATATAAAGATGAAAAAATAATTTTAGTTCCACTTGCAATTACAGAGGTAACCTTAAATAGCGATGTTGTAAACGCAAAGGCATTTTATAATCACTATAGTTTAAAAACAGTAACTATTTTAGAAAATGTAAAAGTAATTGAAAAAAGTGCATTTGCAAATGCGACTAATTTAGAGAATATAAATTTTGTGCCTAATAGTAGTTTAAAGACAATTGAAGAATATGCTTTTAAAAACACAGGTATTAAAAAAATTGAAATTCCTATTTCTGTAGAAAATATTGAAATTGGAATTTTAGATGGGTGTTATGCGCTTGAGTCTTATAAAACACCATTTATTGGAAAAAAACGCGAAAGCCATGATCAATTTTATTCTTCATCAGATATCTTTGTATATCATTTCGGTTCAGTTATTCATAGTCAATCAGAAAAAATTCCACAAAGTTTGAAACATATTGAAGTATATGATATTGATAGAATTCATAATACAACTTTCTATAACATAAGAAGTGTAGAAACAATAGTTTTACCTGATGAGCTTTTGTATATGGGAAAAAGTTCTTTCTATGGTTGTGAAAGTTTACTAGAATTTACAATTCCAAATGGAGTACCAGCGATAAAGGAAGAGTGCTTTAAATATTGCTCTAGCTTAAAAACAATCGTTATTCCAGCTTCGGTTACAAATATTGAAAAGAATGCTTTTCAAAATTGTAATGACTTAATAACTGTTGTTTATTTAGGTGATAAAACTAATTTAACAATTGACCCAACAGGCAATCAAAAATTAATTGATCTTTTAAATTAATTGTTTACATTAAAGATGATTTATGTTAAAATAAGATTGATGAAAGGGGTGTTAAATTATGATACAATTGTATATTTCTCCTAGTTGTTCATCTTGCCGTAAAGTAAAAAAGTATTTTGACAACCATGGAATTCCTTATATGGAAAAAAACATTTTGAACGCTCCGATATCTAAAGAAGAAATCATGAGAATGCTAACAAAATCTGAAAATGGTTTTGAAGATATTATCTCAACGCGTTCAAACGTATTTAAAGAAAAAGGTAATAAAATTGAACAAATGAAAACTAGTGAATTAGTTGACTTCATTATCGATAATCCTAGTGTCTTAAAACGCCCTATTATCGTAGCTGATTATGAATTGCAAGTAGGGTATAATGAAGAAGACATTACGCTTTTCTTACCTCAAGACAAAAGAGAAGCTATTTGTAGTGTTTGTTTGAAGAACAATCCAGAGGATTGTGATTATATTAAACATTTACGTTTTTCTGATAAATAAAAAAAGCACATTTTTTAATGTGCTTTTTAATTAAATCTTTTTAATGCTTCATAAGTACGAATAATTTTCTTTTCGCATTTTTTATAAACAATATTAAAATCTCTAATTAACTCTACGAATTCTTTACGTCCTTGGTAGTAATTTGTAGTTGGGTTATAGTAAAGTTCATAATCTGTCATCCCACAATACGTAGATTTATCAAGATAAACAACTCCGTTCTTGCATTGCATAAAAAGACGGACTGTTGAAAGGCTCATAAAGTTTACAAGTTTTTGATCTTTAATTATTCTTTTAACTTCAGGTTTTACATCACCTTTAGGAATATCCCCAGTTTCAACCATTTTTTCTAATTGTTCTTTTGTAATCATATCACTAAAAGTTACTGTTTCATAGCTTTTTTTAATCTTGAAAACAAGTTCAAAAGTTTCTCGTTCACGAACTCTTAACGAACAATCTTCAGCTTTTAATGAAAAACGAGATGTATCAAAATAATGATTTGTTTGAAAGTCGAGATTACTGAAATTTGACATTATTCGTTCATATTCTTCTAAAGTTAAAAGTGTACGCAAATCTCTATTAGTAGTAGCCATATATATCCTCCTTGTAGCGATATATTGTATTATACTAAAAATTTTCAAAAATGCAAGTAATTTATATAAAAATATATAAAATATAAAAAGGAGTGATTTTTTTGAATTCAAATGATTGGCAAAGTTTTCTTTTACCTTATGAATTAGCGGTAGAAGGTTTTATTGTAAAACTAGAATCAATTCGTAAACAGTACATTTTAAAAGGTTTATACAATCCAATTGAGATTGTAACTGGTCGTGTTAAAACAATTGACGCAATCTTACAAAAAGCAGCAAGACTTGAGATTGATCTTAAAGAAATTCCAGAAAAAATTCAAGATATTGCTGGAGTAAGAATTATTTGTAAGTATATAGATGATGTATACTTAGTTCAAGACTTAATTACTTCAAGAAGAGATTTGAAAATTATTACAATTAAAGATTATGTGAAGAAACCTAAACCTAGTGGCTATCAATCTTTACATATTATTGCTCAGTATATTACAGAAACAATCGAAGGGCCTAAGACTATTTATATTGAATTTCAGGTAAGAACTCATGTTATGCATTTTTGGGCCAGTATTGAACATTCTTTAAACTATAAGTATGATTATCAAATTCCAGGAACAATTAAATTTAGATTACTAAAAGCAAGCGGAGCAGCACAAAAGTTAGATGTGGAGATGACTAAGATTAAAAAGACAATTGATAAATTAGAAGAAAAACACGAACTTAAAAAAGTAAAAAATCCTTTAGAAGAAAAGGAATATAAATTAAATTCAGTAAGGAAGGAATAAAGATGAAATATAGTTATGTAGGTAAAATGCCAGATAAAATCAAAACTTATTTAAAAAAAGATATCTATTCAAAAGAAAATCCAGAATATGTTTTCTCTTTTGGTGGTGATGGCACAATGCTTAAAGCAGTAGAAGAATATCTTCATTTAGCAGATAATGTCATTTTTGTTGGGATAAATACTGGTAAGCTAGGATTTTATACAGATTTTGTTTTAGAAGAGTTTCCTGAACTTTTAGAAAAACTAAAGGCTAAAAAGTATAAATTAAATCAATATAATTTACTTTGTTATAAAGTAAACGGAAATGAAAAGATTAAGGGTTATGCCTTAAATGACTTAGTTGTTATTAGTCCAATTAAAACTATTAATATTGATGTTTATTTAAATAAAGAGTATTTTGAAACTTTTAGAGGAACAGGTCTTATTTTAAGTACTCCTAGTGGATCTACTGCTTATAATAAAGGCTTAAACGGAGCGGTTATTGAACCAAGTGTTTTATGTTACCAATTAACTGAGATTGCCTCAATCAATAATAATGCTTTTAAGACTTTATCCTCATCTTTAATTTTAAAGAAAGAAACTAGATGTTTATTAAAAGGCAATTATGAAGATATCTTAATGGTGGCTGATGGTAAAGAAATTAAAGTTGATAATGTTGTAAGTGTTGAAGCAAAACTTGCAAACAAGAAAATTAAACTATTAGTAAAAGATAATCATGATTTCCTTCATCGTGTGAAAAAATCATTTTTATGATTGCAAAAGAACGAAAATAGTGATATAATTATTAAAACGTTGAAAAAGAAGTAGTAATAACTATTACTAAAGTTAAAGAGAGAATTACATTGGTGGGAGTAATTTACTTTAGATGTTATGAATTCACCTTTGGAGTGGGATGCCCGCAGGATTATAGCTGCGTTATCAAGAAAAGTAAGTCGCATAGTTTTTACTATGAACTAAGGTGGTACCGCGGAAACATTCGTCCTTAAATATTATTTTAAGGACTTTTTTTATAGAAGGAGATAGAAGAGAATATGGAAAAGATTTTGAAAGAGTTAGAAAATTTACAAGAAGAAGCAAAACTTGCAATTGGTAAAGCTAAAAGTGATGTAGAGTTAAATGACGTTAAAGCTCAATATTTAGGCAAGAAAAGCAAATACCAAGAAGTAATGCAGCTAATGAGGGGATTATCAGTAGATGATAAAAAGAAATTAGGCATGGCTGGTAATGAATATAAAATGAAAGTAGAAGTAGAAGTTGAAAAGAAAGTCTTAGAATTAGAAAAACAAAAGATTAAAGAAAAGCTAGCTAAAGAAACTATCGATATTACACTTCCTGCACCAAAACTTAGTAAAGGATCTATACATCCTCTAATGCAAGTAAAAGAAGAGTTTGAAGATATTTGTATGGAAATGGGCTATGAAGTAGAAGAAGGGCCAGATGTAGAATGGGATAAGTATAATTTTGAAATGCTTAATGTTCCAAAAGATCACCCAGCAAGAGATATGCAAGATACATTCTATATTACTAGTGAAACATTATTAAGATCTCATACATCACCAGTTCAAGTGAGAACGATGCTGAAGAAGAAAGGGAAACCATTTAAGATTATTTGTCCCGGTAGTGCTTATCGTCGAGATAATGATGATGCAACACACTCTCATCAGTTTTCTCAAATTGAAGGATTGGTTGTTGGAAAAGATATTACAATGGCTGATTTAAAAGGAACACTAACAACAATCTTTACTAAGTTATTTGGAAAAGAAATGAATATTAGATTTAGACCTTCTTTTTTTCCGTTTACTGAACCAAGTGTAGAAGTAGATGTTTCTTGTTATAAGTGTGGAGGTAAAGGTTGTCCTTTATGTAAGCACACTGGTTGGATTGAGCTTTTGGGAGCTGGTATGGTTCATCCTAATGTTTTAGAGATGGCAGGATATGATTCTAAGAAATATACTGGATTTGCTTTTGGTGTAGGATTAGAAAGACTAACGATGGTTAAATACCAAATCGATGATATTCGTGAATTCTACACTAATAATTTAAAATTCATGAGGCAATTTTAGGAGGTTTGTATGTTAGTAAAAATTAATTGGTTAAGAGAACTTGTAGATTTAAAGGGAATAACTGATCAAGAAATTATTGACAGTCTGCCTAAACATGCTTTAGAGGTAGATGGTGTTAGTAAAGTTCTAAAGGGAACTAACATAACAATTGGTTATGTTTTAGAATGCGAGCCTCATCCAAACTCAGACCATTTATCATTATGTCAAGTTGATGTTAAGACTGAAGTGTTACAAATTGTATGTGGTGCACCTAATGTAAGAAAAGGGCAATATGTAATTGTAGCTTTAGTTGGGGCTGAACTTTTAGATGGTTTTAAAATAAAGAAAGCTAAAATTAGAGGAATTGAATCTTGCGGGATGATTTGTTCTTTAGATGAATTAGGTTTAGAACATAAATATGTTCCTGAAGAATATCAAAACGGTATCTACTATTTCAAAAACAAAGTAGAAGTTGGATCAGATCCTTTAAAAGCATTAGATTTTGATGATATAGTTTTAGACTTAGCTGTAACATCTAATCGTGCTGATTTAATGTCAATGAAAGGTATGGCTCAAGAAATTGGTGCTATTTTTAGAAGGCCATTATTAAAAGAGGAATATAAGATAAAGTATGAAAAAGAACAAGCAGAAGATATCTTAGATATCAAAATTGAAACTGAAGATTGTCTTTTATATACTGGGTTTTTAGTAAAAGATATTGAAATTAAAGAATCACCTCAATTTATTAAATCAAGATTAATTGCATCTGGTATTAGACCAATCAATAATGTAGTTGATATTACAAACTATATTTTAATGTTATTTGGTCAACCTCTACATGCTTTTGATTATGATAAAGTGGGAAATACTATTTTAGTTAGAAAAGCTAATAGTAATGAAACAATTAAAACACTAGATGATACCTTAAGAAAATTAAAAGATGAAGATATCTTAATTACTGATGTAGTTAAAGGAATTGCCTTAGCTGGAGTAATGGGTGGTTTAGAAACAGAGATTACAAGTGATACTAAAAATATATTATTAGAAGCTGCTGTATTTAATCCAAGACAAATTAGGAGAACATCACGTAGATTGGACTTAGTTAGTGAATCATCAATTCGCTATGAAAGAGGAGTAGATGTAAATCAAACAGTTAAGGCAGGAGAATATGCTTGTTACTTATTCCAAAAATATGCAAATGCGAAAGTATATCAAGGATATGCTTCTGAAGGTACACTATATATAGGTGATAAAACTATTCCTTTAAAAGTTAAAGAAGTTAATAGTATTTTGGGTGTAAAAATTAAGGAAGATGAAATTATTGCTATTTTAGAAAGTTTAGGCTTTGAAGTAGAAAAAGAAAAAGCTACTTTACTTGTAACTGTTCCTAATCGTCGTTTAGATATTAATATTAAAGAAGATTTAATTGAAGAAATAGCAAGACTTTATGGTTATGATAAAATGCCTAATACTTTACCTGCAATGCCTCTTGCTGGCGGATTAAGTGTTTATCAAAAGGAAAGAAGAAAATTAAGAAGAACTTTAGCTAGTTTAGGCTTAAATGAAGTTATGAATTATAGTTTATTAGATAAAGATGCTAATAAACAGTTTGTTTTAAATCCTAATAGCAACTTAGAAGAATTAAAAGTATTACAACCTTTAAGTAGTGAACACGAATATTTACGTCAAAATTTAGCTGTAGGGTTAGTTCAAACTGCTAAATATAATCAAGCAAGAAGAGAATCTAATTTAGCAGTATTTGAAATTGGTAAAATTTACTATAAGGAAGAAGAAGAAAGTAAAGAAAGAGAACATTTAGGAATTTTACTTTCTGGTAAGTTTATAGATGGACTATGGAATAAAGAAGCTAACTTAAAGAATAACTTTTATCTTCTAAAAAGCATTTTAGAAAATGTATTTACTGAATATAATTTTAAATATGAAATGTTGGATTATGTAGCTGAATTACATCCAGGTCAAGCTGCTAAGATTTTATATAATGATAAAGCAGTTGGTATGTTAGGTGCACTTCATCCTGAATATGCAAGTAAACATGATTTAGTAGATATCTATTTACTAGAAGTTGATTTAAGTAAACTACTAAAAAAAGAACTTGAAATCAAACCGTATGAAAAGATTTCTAAAGTTCCGGAAGTTGAAAGAGATATTGCGTTGCTTGTAAAGGATGAAATAAAAGCAGGAGATTTAATTGATGTAATTAAAGATGTAAAAAGTAGGCTTGTGCAAGATGTTTATGTATTTGATTTATATAAAGGTGAAGAAATCGAAAAAGGATATAAATCAATTGCTTTAAGAATTAAATTAGGCTCTTATGAGACGCTAACAGAAAAAGAGATAAATACACTAATGGATCGTATTTACTCGGCTCTAAAGACAAAATTAGGGGCAAAATTAAGAGATTAAAAAAAGGCGAGCAATATGCTCGTCTTTTTAGAACTTTAAATAGTCTTCTAAATTAAGTAAAGATTTATATGGTTTTTTATCAAATTTGTTTTGTAAGATATCTAATACTTCATTTATGATTGCGCTAGGAGTAGACGCTCCAGCTGTAACTAAAATGTTTTTGTATTTAGATAAATCATAAGTATTCAAATCTTCTATATTTTCAATTCTAATACTATCTACATTATTATATTTCTTAGCAACTATTGCTAGCATTTTTGTATTGTTACTTAACGTATCTCCAACAACAATTACTAAGTCTGCATCTTTTGCATCAATTACTGCTTTTTGTCTTGCATATGTTGCATTACAAATTGTTTCTGCTTTAGTAATGTTATGTCCTAATGAAGTTAATTTCTTATATACTTCATGATAATCTAAATAAGATAAAGTAGATTGGCTAATTAAAACTAATTTACTTTTTTCTTTTGAAAAAGATAAATCATCTAAAGTAATTAAACTTACATTGTAATTACTTGTAATTGCTTTTGTTTCCGGATGATTTTTAACTCCTAAAAATAACACTTGATAATCATCTTTAATATATTTTTCTATTTGCTTATGGATGTGTTTAACTTTAGGGCAAGTTGCATCAACAAGATTTAATTTTTGAGATTTAATTAAATCAATTGTTTTTTTTGGTGTACCATGTGCAGTTAAGATAACTGTACCTTTTTTAATTTGGAAGATATCTTCTTCGGTAATTACTTTTATTTTTTTTGTTTTTAAAGCATCATTAATAAAACGGTTATGAACTAGATATCCTAAAATATAAAGAGGTTTTTCTATATTTTGATCTTCTATTAAATTAATTACTTTTGTAATTGCCCCTTTTACTCCAGAGCAAAACCCACAAGGGTTAGCTTTTTTAATAATCATACTTTTCACCTTAAAGTTATTATATCATAAATCACTATGATTTTCTTTTAAAATTTGGTAAAATAGATAAAGGTGATAATATGGTTAAAATAAGAAATAAAACTTTAAGTGTTGAAATTGCTTTAAAAGGTGCAGAACTTAAAAAACTAGCGAGTTCGATATCTTACATTCACGATTCTAATCCTTTGTATTGGAATAAGTCAGCTCCATTTTTGTTTCCTATTATTGGAAAGTTAAGGGATGGGAAGACTATAATTGATGGTAAAGAATATGAGATTGAAAAACACGGCTTTTTAAAAGGAATGGTATTTGATATTGTAAGCCAAGAAGAAGATGAAGTAGTTTTAAGAAGTAAATATAGCGAAGAAACTCTTTTAAGTTATCCTTTTAAATATGAAGTAGATATCAAATTTAAATTAAAAGGAATGTCTTTATTAGTTGATATTAAAATTAAGAATGTAGATGATAAAAAAATGGCATTTAATTTTGGTTGGCATCCAGCATTTAAAATATCTAAAATAGAAGATTATCGTTTAGTTTTTGAAAAGGAAGAAGATATTAAGAGTCCAAAAGTTCATAGTAATAGTACTTTAGATTTTAATACTATCGTTTATGCAAATAAAACTAAAGAATTAAAACTAAAAAGAGAATTATTTAATATTGATACAATCTTAATTAAAGATGTTAAGTCAAGTTATGTATATTTACTAAACAAAGAAAACAAGGGAATAAAGCTAAGTTTTCCAGATTTTAAAACACTTGCGATTTGGACACCTTTTGATAAAGATGCACCATTTATTTGTTTAGAACCTTGGTATGGAAATAATGATCATTTTGATACTAACTATGATTTCTATACAAAAGATGATTTGATTGTGTTAAAGCCTAAGGAAAGTAAGAAATTTAATTACAAAATAGATTTGATAGAATAGACAAGAATGATAAAATGTAGTATAATAATAAAAATGGGAGGATATTATGGTATCAAGCAATAATTTTAAAACAGGAATGACAATAGAATACAAAGGAGATATTTTCCAAATATTAGAGTTCCAACACGTTAAACCAGGAAAGGGTGCAGCTTTTGTAAGAAGTCGTTTGAAGAATTTAAGAACGGGAGCTATTATCGATTACACATTCAAGAGTGATGAGAGAATGGCTACGGCTCAAATTGATAAAAAAGATATGCAATATTCATATTCATCTGGTGAGTATTTAGTATTTATGGATACTGAAACTTGGGAGCAATTAGAAATTCCTCAAGAGAGAATGACTAATGAACTATACTATATCAAAGAAGGTGATAAAGTTACGATCATTATGTTCCAACATGAAATTTTGGGGATTCAATTACCAGATAAAGTTACACTAGAAGTTGTTCAAACTCCACCAGGAGTTCGTGGTGATACAGCTGCTAATGCTACAAAAGAAGCAACACTAGAGACAGGTTTAGTTATTCAAGTTCCTTTATTTGTAAATGAAGGCGATAAAGTTATAGTTAGTACGGTTGACGGAAAATATAGCTCAAGGGCTTAAAGTATGGTACTAGCAATTGATATAGGAAATACGAATATCGTTTTAGGACTTTTTGAAAAAGACGAGTTGAAAGCTAAATTTAGAATTCAAACTTCAAAGCTAGAAACTATAGATGGTTATGGTATTAGATGTTATAACTTAATTAACTATGCAGGTTATAAAGTAGAAGATATTGAAGGAGTTGTTATTTCTTCAGTTGTACCAGAACTAGATTATACTTTTGAAAATTTAGTAGCAAAGTTTTTCAAACAAAAAGCTTTATTTGTAATTCCGGGAACAAAAACAGGATTAAAGATAAAATTAGAAAATCCAAAACAATTAGGATCTGATTTAATTGCAGCTGCAGTAGCGGGAATAGAAGAGTATACAGTACCTTTAATTATGATAGACTTAGGCACTGCTATTACTATCGCAGTTATAAATGAAAAAAAAGAGTATTTAGGTGGAGTTATCTATCCAGGTATTAATACTGCTTTTTCTAGTCTAACAAGAGTTGCCGCAAAATTAGAATCAGCAAGAATGGAAAAAGTTGATAATGTTATCGGTAAAGATACTGTTTCTTCAATCCAAAGTGGAATGCTATTTGGTACAGCATCAATGCTTGATGGAATGATTAGGAAGATTAAAGCAAGTTATCCTAATGCTTTAGTTATCTTAAGTGGGGGACATGGCTCTTTAATAAAAGAATATTTAGAAGAAAAAGTAATCTTAGATGATGATGTTGTTTTAAAAGGATTAAATATTATTTATAAAAAAAATAAAAAGGCCTCTTAATTTAAGAGGCTTTTGAATATAGGAAGAAAAAATAAACAATACAAAAATAATTTGATATATGGTATAATATGAAAAAAGGAGGATTATATGGATATTTTATTAGAAGCAAACCTTAGTACTGAGGCCTTAATTATTATTTTAGTTTGCACTATTCCAGTTGCATTTTTAATAATTATGGCAATTATCAATACAGTTCGCCTAACTAAGAAAAGAAAGGCTTTAAGAGAAGCAGCAATTAGCGAGCAACCACTTGATGAAGAGCAACAAAAAATCTTTTATGAAGTTTATGGTGGTTTAGAAAATATTAAAAGTATTCGTAAAGAAGCAAGAAGAGTCATTGTTCAAGTAAGTAATCTTGATAAAGTGAATTTAGAAAAATTGCCTGAACTTGGTGCTACAGGTGTTTTAGTTGTAGCTGATGAGGTTAGAGCAAGTTTTTCTGATCGTGCTGATTATGTTTATAATTTAATTAAAATTGAAGCTGAGGAGAAATAAGATGGCAAATAAAAAAATTGACAATTTAGCAATTGCAAATTTAAGAGTTTTAGCAATAGAAGCAATTAATGAAGCTAAATCTGGACATCCTGGTATTGCTTTAGGAGCTGCTCCTATATTACATAACTTATATCGTTATCATTTAAAGGTGGATCCAAAGAATAGTAATTGGTTTAATCGTGATCGTTTTGTAATGTCTGCAGGACATGGCTCATCAATTTTATATGCAACACTTGCTTTAGCAGGCTATAAGATATCTTTAGCCGATTTAAAGAACTTTCGCCAATTAGACTCACCTACTCCAGGACATCCAGAAGTAGATATTACTGACGGAGTTGATGTCTCAACTGGTCCTTTAGGTCAAGGAATTGGTATGGCAGTTGGTTTAGCAATGGCTGAAAGTCATTTATCTAAAGTTTTTAATAAAGAAGATGTTAGAATTGTTGATCATTATACATATTGTTTATGTGGTGATGGAGACTTACAAGAAGGAGTTGCCTTGGAAGCCTTAAGTTTTGCAGGGCACAACAAACTAGAAAAATTAATCATTTTGTTTGATTCTAATGATATCCAATTAGATGGACCAACTAAAGATATCGTTTCTTTTGATTTTAAAGAATATATGGAATCATTAGGTTTTGCTTATTATCTTGTAAAAGATGGAGAAAACTTAAGTGAACTAAATAAGGTTTTAGAAAAAGCTAAACAAAGCGATAAGCCAAACTTTATTGAAGTTAAAACTAAGATTGGTTATGGTTCTAGTTTAGAAGGACAAAATAAAGTTCATGGTTCTCCACTTCCAAGTGACGAAGTAGCATCTTTTAGAGCTAAACTTGGAGGTGAAGCTTTTACTGTATTAAAGGAAGTAGAGAAGTTGTATAAAGATTTAGAAGAAGTTGCTAGTAGTAGATATCTAACTTGGGAAAAAGAATTAAAAGCTTATAGTAAAAAATATCCAGAAGAATATAAAAACTTTAAAAAAGTTTTGAATAAAGACTATAAAGTTGACTTTAGTAAACTTTCTACTTATGAAGATAAAGTATCTGCTACAAGAAGTTTAAATCAAGATGTAATGAATGAAATTTTTATGCAACTACCAAGATTATTTGGTGGTGCTGCAGATTTAGCTTCTTCTACAAAAGCTTCTTTAAACAGCAGTTTTTACTCTAAAGATAATAAAGAGGGATCTAATATTAGATTTGGTGTTAGAGAACATGCAATGGGAGCAATTGCAAATGGTATTAGTTTACATAGTGGCCTAATCGGCTTTGCTTCTACATTCTTTGTTTTCTCTGATTATTTAAAGCCCGCAATTCGCTTATCAGCTTTGATGGAAAATCAAGTGTTATATATCTTTAGTCATGATTCTTTAGCAGTAGGAGAAGACGGTCCTACTCATCAACCAATTGAGCAGTTAACAATGTTACGTAGTATTCCCAACTTAAATGTTTTTCGCCCAGCTGATGGCAATGAGTTAATAGCTTGTTGGGAGAAGGCTTTAAGTGATAAAAATAAACCTAGTGTTTTTGTTCTTACTAGACAAAATGTTCCTACAGTTACGAAAAAGGCACAAATTAAAGATGCTTTCAAAGGTGGATATGTTTTAGAAAAAGAAAAAACAAAGTTAGATGGAATTATTGTGACATCTGGTTCTGAATGCAAATTAGCTTTAGATGTAAAAAATGAATTATTAAAGACGGGAATTGACGTAAGAGTATGCTCACTACCTTCAGTTAATGCTTTTTTAAGTCAAGGTGAAGAATATGTGAATGAAGTAATTCCTAACTCTAAGAACATCATGGCTTTAGAAATGAGCGAAGCTATGCATTTAGCTCAGTTTATTAATAGAACTGGTGTTTTATATAATGTAAATAAATTTGGTGTAAGTGGTAAGCCAGCTGATGTATTAAAAAGATACGGGTTTACTTTAGAAGATATAAAACTTAAATTTATCGAAATGTATAAGAAAAATAAATAATTACTATAAATTTAATTATAGGAAAACAAAAATATAAATGTTATAATATACGAAATTGAGGTGTTAAAATGGAAATTACAAACGCAGTTAAAAAGAATGAAAATAAACTGATTAAATCGATACAAGAATTAATTCAAATTAATAGCGTCAAAAATGCAACACCTGTTACTGTAGATGCTCCTTTTGGTAAGGGAGTAAAAGATTCTCTACTTTATATTTTAAAGTTAGGAAAAGAAATGGGTTTTCAAACTAAACTTGTAGATAATGTAGCAGGACATATTGACTTTGGTTCTGGTGAAGAAACAATTGCTGTTTTAGGTCATGTTGATGTTGTACCAGTAACTGGAGATTGGATATATCCTCCTTTTTCAGGTAAGTTAGTCGATGGGAAAATTTATGGTCGTGGAGCTTTAGATGATAAAGGACCAGTTGTTTGCGCTCTATATGCAATGAAAGTCTTAAAAGATATTGGTTTTGTACCTAAAAAGAAAATAAGATTAATTATTGGTACTGATGAAGAATCAGGAATGGAATGTATGAGAAGGTATGCTAAGTTAGAGAAACTTCCTGAAGTAGGTTTTTCGCCTGATGCATCGTTTCCAGTAATTTATGGAGAAAAGGGAATTATGTCTATTGATTTAATTTCTAATTATGTAGGTGATGAAATTGTGTCTTTCGAGGCTGGAGATCGTTATAATGTTGTTCCTGATAAAGCAGTAGCTTTAATTAAGAAAAATTTAGAAGCTGAGTTTTTGAATTATTTAGAGGAAAACGAACTTAAAGGTGAATTTAGTAAAGAAAATAATTTATATAAATTAACCATTTATGGTAAAACAGCTCATGGTAGTGCTCCATATTTAGGAGTAAATGCTGCGATTAAACTTGCTTGTTTCTTAAGTGATTACTTAACAAATTCTGTTGTTAATTTTGTAAGTGATAAGATGATAGATCCTTATTTTAGAGGATTAGCTTTAGATTATCAAAATGAGAAAATGGGGAAGTTAACTGTAAACTTAGCTAAAATAGAAATTAGTCCCAAAGGAAACAAAATTGGTTTAAACTTAAGATATCCAATTGATTGGCCTAAAGAAGAATTCTTAAAGAAACTGCATTTAGAAATTGGTGCTTATGGTTTTAAGTTTGAGGTTTTAAGCGATAGTGTACCTCACTATGTAGATCCAGAGGAAGATTTAGTTCAAATACTTTATAGTTCATATAAGAAATATTCTAAAGATGAAAAGAGTAAACCTTATACGATTGGTGGAGGAACTTATGCAAGAATCTTAAAGAAAGGTGTTTCTTTTGGACCAACATTTCCTCATACAATTGCACATATTCATGAACCTAATGAATATATAACAGTTGAAGATGCACTTCTTGGGACCATTATTTACGCTGATGCAATTAAGGAGCTAAGTAAATAGTGTGCGAGTTAAAAATATTAAAGATGCAGATATCAAACTCTTAGAATATAAAGATTATTATTTAGAAAAATCTAATGAATATAAAGGAAAATGGAAAGAACTTTTTAAAAATAATAGTCCCATTCATTTAGAGATTGGGATGGGTAAAGGAAAGTTTTTAAAAGAAAGTGCCAAGTTAAATCCTAATATTAATTATATCGGAATTGAAAAATCAAGCACTATTCTTCTAAAAGCAGTAAGAATGATTAACGAAACTAAACTTAAGAATATTTATTTATTAAATATTGATGCAAGTAATTTATTAGATTATTTTGCTAGTTCGGAAATAGCACATATCTATTTGAATTTTTCTGACCCTTGGCCTAAAGATAGACATGCAAAAAGAAGATTAACGGCTCCATCTTTTTTAAGAAAATATCAAGATATTTTAGTAAATAATGGAGTTATTGAAATAAAGACAGATAATGAAAATTTATTTAATTATAGTTTAGAAACATTAGAAGAAGCGAAGTTTCTAATTAAAGAACAAAGTAGTAATTTTGATTCAAAGAAAAGAAATATAGTAGAAACAGAATACGAACAAAAATTTAAAAAAAGTAACAAAGCAATATATTATATAAAGGTGGTAAAAATGACGACTAAAAAAAGAATGAAATTATATGAAGATTTAGCTAATTTGCATGGTCCAAGTGGCGATGAAGGGCAGGTTAGAGATTATTTATTAAAAGCATATAGAGCAGAAGCAGATGAAATTCTACGAGATGGATTAGGATCTGTTTTTGGTATGAAAAAAGGTAAAAAAGATGAACCAGTAATTATGATTGCTGGCCATATGGATGAAGTTGGAGGTATGGTAACTAGACTTCAAGAAAATGGTTTTGTAAAGTTCATTAATATTGGCGGAGTTGTTCCTCATGTTTGGGTATCACAAAATGTAGTTATTCAAACTGCCAAAGGTAAAGTTAAAGGAGTAGTAGGTTCTGTACCACCTCATATGGGTGCAACTGGTGAAGTTACAATAGAAAGTTTATTTATCGATGTTGGTGCTGAATCAAAAAAGGATTTAGAAAAGTATGGAATTAAACCTGGGGATTTTTTAACTTTTGAAAATGATTATTACGTAACTAAAAATAAAAACAGAATTGTATCTAAAGCATGGGATAATCGTTTTGGTACAGGAATGGCTTTAGAAGTATTTAGGGAACTTAAAAATATTGAACATCCTAATACTGTAATTTGTGGGGCAACAGTTCAAGAAGAAGTAGGCTTACGTGGTGCTAAAACATCATCACAAATGGTAGAACCAGATCTATTTATCGCAATTGATGTTTCGCCAGTTGGTGATGCAACACCTGGACCAGGAGATGATTTTGGAAAGTTAAATGGAGGATTTTTAATTAGATTTTATGATCCACGTAACATTATGAATCCTAAGATGCTTGAGTATGTAGAGGGGTTGGCAAAGAAACACAAAATTGATTATCAATTTTTCTTATCAATGGGGGGAACAGATGCTGCTATAGCTCAGTATGCCGGTAGTGGATGTTTTAGTATTACAATTGGCTTGCCAGGAAGATATATTCATTCTAATACATCAATGATTGATGTTAGGGATGTAGAAGCGGTAAAGGCAATTGTTTTAGAAATTATTAAAGATTTTAGTAAAGAAAGATTACTTGAATTAAAACAGTGAAAATATATATCGCTAGCCAAAATAAAACAAAAGTAGAAGCAGTAAAATTAGTTTTTAAAGAAGCTTCTGTTATTGCTTTGAAAATAGATAGTAAGGTATCTGACCAACCTAAAAGTGAAAAAGAAACGATGTTAGGTGCTTATAACAGAGCTAAATCATTACCAAAAGATGGATTAAGAATTGGTTTGGAGGCTGGTGTTAGTTTAGAAGAAGATATCTTATTTCTAATTAATTGGGGAGTTTTAATTGATCAAGATGATAATGTTTATCTTGCATCAGGTACTAAAATTCCTTTACCTAAGTTTATTTATGATGAGATTTATAATCAAGGTAAAGAATTAGCAGATATTATGAATTATCATTATAACAAAGAAGAAATAAATACTAAGGAAGGTGCGATTGGTATTTTTACCAATGATAATGTTCAAAGAGTTGAAATATTTGTTCATATAGCTAAACTATTAAAAGGACAATATGAAACTAAAAATTATATAGGGAGGATTAATAAATGAAAGGATTAATTTTATTAGCGAACGGTTTTGAAGAAGCTGAAGCAATTATAACAATTGATATTTTACGCAGAGCTAAATTAGATGTGACTTTAGCAAGTGTAGGATTAGATTTAACTGTTACTTCAAGCCATAACATTCAAGTATTGGCTGATACAAGATTAAGTGATGTAATTAGCGAAGAATATGGTTTTTTAATAATCCCTGGTGGTTTAAAATCAGTACTGACTTTTCATTCTAGTTCATTAGTTAGTGAGATTGTGGAAGAGTTTGTTTTAAATCAAAAAATTATTGGTGCTATTTGTGCCGGTCCGACTGTTTTAAGTAGACTAGGATTATTAAAAGGAAAGAAGTTTACTTGTTTTCCTGGTTTAGATGAATATCTAAAAAGTGGAGCATACCACCCAGAAAAAGAAGTTATTGTTGCAAACAACATTATTACTGCTAGAGCAATGGCTCATACAATTGAATTTGCTTTAGAAATTGTAAAAAAAATATTAGGAAAAGAAGAAGCGAAAAGAATAGAAAAAGCAATTACAGGTATAAGATAGGAGGTTATTATGTCTAAAAAAAAGAAACCCAACAAGGATTCGAAAAATAAAATAAAACAATTAGATTTAGACAATCAAATATTACTATCTGAAAGCAAAAAATATGAGAAACAATTGAGAAAAGAAGCAAAAGCAGAAGCAAAAGCTTTAGCAAAAGTTAAAAGGCTAAGAAAGAAAAAAGGTTATATTGTCAATGAAGAAGATATAGTCCGTTTTGATGTTGATTTAAAAGTTGGATTGACTGATGAACAAGTAGAGCAAAGAGAAAAAGAAGGACTAGCCAATAAACCAGATGCTCAAGCTGGTAAGTCTGTAGCTATGATTTTTGTAACAAATATTTTTACTTTTTTTAATATGTTGTTTTTTGGAATTGCTATTGTTTTAATTGTAATTGAGGAATATACTAATTTGTTATTTTTAGGAACTGTTTTATCTAATATGATTATTGGGATTATTCAAGAAACAAGAGCTAAAAAACAAATTGATCAATTATCTTTAATGTTTGTTCCTAGTGCTTCGGTTATTAGAAATGGCGAGCAAGAAGATATTCCTATTGACGAGGTAGTCTTAGATGATGTTTTAACTTTTAAATCAGGTAAACAAATTGGTTGTGACTGTATTTTAAAAGAAGGTAGCTTAGAAGTTAATGAATCTTTGATTACCGGGGAATCAATAGCTATTCATAAGAAAATAGGAGATACTTTATATTCTGGTAGTTATGTTGTTGGTGGGGTAGGAGTTGCAATAGCTGATAAAGTTGGATCTGCAAGTTATGTAGAGAAACTAGCAACTGGTGCTAAAAAGCATAAATATGCAAAATCAGATATCTTAAATTCTTTAAACTGGATTTTAAAAATAGTATCAATTATTATTATTCCACTAGCTGTAGCTACATATTTAAATAGTTATAATAGTCTTCTAGAAATTAATCCAAATACAGGTGATATTTGGAAAGGATTTGAAAAATTTGCTGAGGCATTTAAGAGTACATCTGGTTCGGTTATTTCAATGATACCTGCAGGGTTATTCTTATTAACAACAGTAGCTTTAACTGTCAGTGTTATTAGACTTGCAAAGAAGAAAGTTCTAGTGCAAGAAATATATTGTATTGAAATGCTTGCCAGAATAGATATCTTATGTTTAGATAAAACAGGTACTATTACTGACGGAACAATGAAAGTTATTGATAGTGTTCAATTAGAAACAAAAGGCGATTATACAATTAGGGAAATTATTGGCTCAATGATGAATGCTTTTCCTGAAAGTAATGCTACTAGTAATGCTTTAGCTGAACACTATGGCAAAAACTCAATTTTAAAAGCAGATGACATTATTCCTTTTTCTTCGCAAAGAAAATATAGTGCAGTTAGTTTTGGGAAACTAGGGTATTATATAATTGGTGCACCAGAGATTGTTTTAAATGAAACTAATTATGCAAAGATTCAAAGAAGAGTTGAAAGATTTGCAGCACAAGGCTGTCGTGTGATTGTTTTAGCTCACACAAAAAGTCCAATTAATCCAACATCTAGACCAAAATCAACAACAGCATTAGCTGTTATTGCTATTCAAGATCATATTAGAGATGATGCAGAACAAGTAATAGCTTATTTTAAAAATAATGAAGTTGATATAAAAGTAATTAGTGGAGA
>DAOSSK010000001.1:5598-69356 GCA_035377365.1 Bacilli bacterium | reverse complement strand
TATTGTTTTTAACAAAAACATTATTTTCTATTTTATTAACGATATTTTATTTAGCAGTTAGAAGGGCATATCCATTTAGTCCAAATCAGTTATTTCCGTTTGAATGGTTTGTCTTAGCTTTGGCAGCTACACTTCTCGCTTTACAGCCTAATACCGAAAAGATTAAAGGAAGATTTATTAGTAATGTTTTGAGAAATGTCTTGCCTGGAGCTTTTACTGTTTTACTTGCTCATGCAATTATTTATTTCTTAACAAAAATTGATGGTTTTGCAATTCTATCAACTAATGATGGCTATTCAACAATCACTTTATATGTAACTACGGTTATTATGTTTTATGTACTATATTTTACATCTAGACCTCTTAACCTTTATAGGTTTTTAGTTTTTATTGTTTCGGCTGCGGGAGCAGTATTATCGATATTGTTCTTAAATGAGCCATTAAAGTTAGGATATGTAAAACTAGATTTAGTTGGTTATTTATTAGTTTTAGTTTTTGGATTTGGTATTTATTTAGTTTTGGACTTTATTTATTGGTTGCTTAAGAAAATTAGAATTATACCAAAGCAAGAAACAGGAGAAAGAGATAGTATATAATTAGAGTTAACTATTTTAGTTAACTCTTTATTTTGGTGTAAAAACTAGTTATTTTTAAATGAAATAATTGACAAAAAAGACTTAATAGTATATAATAAACAAAGAATGAAAATTCGTCCTTGCTTTTATAGAAATAAAAGCCAAAAGACCAGAAGGAGGTGGAAGAATGAGAGAATACACTGGTATGTACATCATTCATCCTGAACACACTGAAGAAGAATTCAAAGCAATTGTTAGCGAGATTGCTAAAATCTTTGAAGAACATGGAAGTCGTGTTTTGGAAATTGATGAATGGGGTATGAAGGATTTAGCTTATGAAATTAATGATCTTAAAAAAGGTTATTATGTAAAGTTCAGAGCAGAAGCTACTCCAGAAGCGGTTAGCGAGTATAACCGTATTTGTAATATCAGAGAAGATATTATTAGACACATTTTAGTGAGGGATTAATTATGAATAAAGTTGTATTAACAGGAAGACTTACAAAAGATCCAGAACTTAAAAAAACAAATAGCGGAATCAGTTATTGTTTTTTCACAATTGCTGTTAACCGCAGTTATGTGAGCCGTCAAGGCAACCGTGAAGCTGATTTTATCAACTGTGTTGCATGGCGCGCACAAGCAGAGAACCTAGCTCGTTATATGCGTAAGGGTAGTTTAATTGGAGTAGACGGAGAGGTTAGAACAAGAAGTTATCAAGATCAAGATAATAAAATGGTTTATATTACAGAAATACTAGCAAATGCAATTGAATTTTTAGAATCAAAATCTGCTGGTAGTTCGCAAGGATATCAATCATTTAGTCAAGATTCACCTTTTGAGTTTAACCAAGAACCAGAACCTCGCAAGCAAGAAGACCCTTTTAAGGAAATGCAAGCTGGCTTAGGTATCACTGACGATGATATACCATTTTAAGGAGGTTTTAGTAAATGGCATTTAGACCAAGAAGAAGAAAAAGTTGCTACTTTACAGATAATAAAATTGAAAAGATTGATTGGACTGATTACGAATTATTAAGAAGATTCGTTACTGATCGCGGTAAAATTAAACCAAGAAGATCAACAGGTACAAAAGCTATCTATCAAAGACAATTAGCTGTTGCAATAAAAAGAGCACGTCATATGGCATTGTTACCATTTGTGAAAGAGTAGTTTATGCTACTCTTTTTTCTTTGTTTTTATGATAAAGAGTTTATTTTTTCCTATAAATATGGTATACTAAAATAGTTAAGATGGTGATTTTATGAGGAATACATTAGTTTATAGAATAATATCATTAGTGCTTTTCTTAGCTTCATGTTTCGTTTTAGTTTTCACAGCTGTTTTTGGGGAAATAAACGAATGGCTAACTTATGCTGCTTTGGTGATAGTAGCAGCATCATTTACGACAGTTTTTGTTTTGAATGTTGGGAATAAGAAGTTTAGGAAAATGCAATGGTTAGAACAAAGGTATGAGTTATGGAACTCAATTTCTTACCGTGTTAAAAAAGGTGGAGAAACTGCCTTTAATAAACTACCTATTGCTATTATTGTTTATGATAAAAATAAAACAATTCAGTGGGCCAATGCTTATGCTAAGGAAATCTTTTTAAGTCCTTTAGTTGATGTTAGAATTGAAAACATTAGTGCTGATTTATATTACAATTTATCAAATGAAGATAAGTTTGAAATATCACTTTATGGTTCAATTTTTGAATGTGAAGTTTTGATGGAAGAAAATATTGTTTATTTAACTGACGTAACTGAATTCCATAATTTGACACAAAAATATGCAGACCATACACTAGCTGCTGGTATTATCAACTTAGATAATTTAAGTGAAGCTTTATCTGGCTTTGATGCTCAAGAGAGATCTTCGCAAATGAGTAATATTATTGGTATCTTAAGTGATTGGTGCAGTAAGTTTGATATCTACTTAAAAGGATATACAGACAATCAATATTTAATTTTATTAAACGAAAAGCAATTAGCAGAAGTTGTGAAAGATGAATTTAAGGTAATTGATGATGTTAAGTCATATTGTTTAAAAGAAGATATTAGATCAAGTGCATCAATTGGAATTGCTGTTGCTGATAATGCTGATTTAGGTTATGTTGAGTTATTTGCATTAGCTGAAGCTCAATTAAACTTAGCATTAAATCGCGGTGGAAACCAATGTGTTTTAAATAAATATGGAGAGACGTCTTACTTTGGCGGAAAGACTGCTTCATTTGAAAGTAGATCTCCTGTTTATGTAAGAACTAAAGCTGAAGAGTTAGTTTCATTAATTAATAAAGCTCAAAAAATTTATGTTATGACACATATAGACGCTGATGCTGATGCTTTTGGAGCGGCAATTGCTGTTCAAAAAATAGCTGCTGCTTATAATAAAGAAGCTAAGATTGTTTTTGATTTAGATAGAGTAGATCAAACCATTCAATATTTATATTCTATTATTCAAAGAGAACATACTGCGACTTTAGATTATTTAATAGGAACTAAAAAGGCAATTAGAGAAATAAAAAACAGCGATTTATTAATAATTGTTGACGTTCAAAATCAAAAGATTTTAATGGAACCAAAACTTTATAAAAAAGCTAAACATGTAGCTGTTATAGATCATCATCGTCCTGGTAAGTTTTTGGTAGATAAATACGATTATATTTATCAAACTTCATCTGCGTCTTCAAGTGTAGAGTTGCTTGTAGAGATGTATGAGTTTTTAGATAAAGATCCTATTGTAAGTAGTGCTGAAGCTACATGGATGATTATGGGAATTTTAGTAGATACAAATGATTTAATGTATCGTGCAAGTTACAGAACATTTAATGTTTTATCTAGATTACAAACTTATGGTGGAGAATTACAACTAGCGAAAAAGTATTTACGTGAAGATTATGATAAATATGAAAAGAGAATTGATGTTTTATCTAATCTTATAATTTATAAAGAAAAATATGGAATTGCTACTGTTACAGAAGGAGTCAATCCAAGACAGTTTTTAGCTAAAGTAGCTGATGATGTTTTAGAAATCAAAGGCATTAAAGCTTCGTTTTGTGTTGGCATAATATCAGAAAATGAAATTGGTATTAGTGCTCGTAGTTTAGACGAAACTAACGTTCAATTAATTATGGAAGCTTTAGGTGGTGGTGGTCATTATAACAATGCCGCAACTCAACTAAGAGCTGTAGATTTAGAAGAAGCAAAAGATATGCTTATAAAAGAAATTGATATTTCAGAAGAGAGAGGAGGAGATTCAATGCGAATTATACTTACAACTGAAGTTAAAGGAAAAGGTAAAAAAGGCGATATTATCGATGTAAAGAGTGGATATGGTAACTTCTTAATTCGAAGTGGACAAGCCATTATTGCATCAGTTGATAATATCAAAGAATTAGAAAAAGAAAAAGAAAAAGAGAAACGTTTAGCTTTAAGTAAAGAAAATGAAATGAAAGATCTACGTGACAAAATTGAAGCAAACCCAGTTACAATTGGCGTTAAAGTAGGAAAAGAAGGAAAAATTTTCGGCTCAGTAAGTAGTAAAATGATAGTAGACGAATATAAGGCACAATATGATATTACTTTAGATCGTAAAAAGATTATTAAAGATGAAATTCAAGCTTTAGGTACATTTGTAGTTTTGGTTGATCTTCATCCTGATATTAAAGCTAGATTAACAATTTATGTTGTTGGAAAGGAATAATTATGGAAGAACTAAGACAATTACCATATAGTATCGAATCAGAACAATATATTTTAGCTTCGGCTTTAATTAATCCTCAAGAAGCTTCAGCTATTGTAAATAGTGTTCATTCAGAACATTTCTATGACCAACGTCATAAGAATATTATGGAAGCAATGGAAAAATTATATCAAAACCACCAAGAGATTAACTACACAAATGTAATTGAAGAGTTAAAAAGGGAAAAGAAATTTGAAGCATCTGGGGGAATTGAGTATATTGGTTATCTGATTGATATCCTACCAACATATGTTCGTTGGGATACTTATGCAGCTAACATTAAAGAAAAAGCATTGCAAAGAGAGCTTTATCATACACTATCAAATCTTTCAAATGATATTTTATCAGGTCGTTTTCAAACAGATGATATTTTAAATAATACAGAAAGATTAGTTAAGAACGTTCTAAACAAAAGATCAGTTAATCAACTTACAAAAGTAGATTCTATTACTCCTGGAGTTATTGATGAGATAAACAAAAGAATGCAAAACAAAAATGATTTGATTGGTATTGATACAGGATTTAAAGAATTAAATAATATTTTATCTGGTTTCAAAAAACAAGAATTAATCATTTTAGCTGCTCGTCCAGGCGTTGGTAAAACTGCATTAGCTTTAAACTTTGCTTCAGCAGCATGTAAACAAGGAAAATATGTAGCTTTTATTTCCCTTGAAATGGGTAAAGAACAAATTGTAAAGAGATTGATTAGTACTGAATCAGCAGTTGATCATGATAAAATTAACAAAGGTCAATTATCAGCTACAGAGATTTCTAGTATTCTAACAGCTAAATCACAAACAATTGATAAATTTAATTTATATTTAGATGATAGCAATAGTGCTAATATTTTTGATATTATGGCTCAATGCCGTAGTTTAAAAAGAAATGGTAAATTAGATATGATTGTTGTTGACTATTTACAATTAATAGATTTAGATAGTCCTCGACGTTCTTCAACAAGAGCGGAAATTGTTGGTGCTATTTCAAGATCTTTAAAAGTACTTGCTATGGAACTTGATATTCCCATTATCGCTTTATCGCAATTAAATAGAACAGCAGCTAAGCCTGATGGAGAGCCAAACCTAGCTCAATTAAGAGAATCAGGTAGTATCGAGCAAGATGCTGACGTTGTTATGTTTATTTATAGTAATAAAGAAGATGAAGAAAGAAATCAAAAGACTGCTAACTTAAAATTAAAAGTTGAAAAGAATAGACATGGTAGAACTGGTATTATGGATATTACATTCTTCAAACATATCTTAAAATTCACACAAGAGAAGGAACAAAGATAATGCTTGAGAGGTTGCAAATTATTGAAGACCGTTACGAAGAGATATGCAATTTATTAATGCAACCAGAAATCGCAATGGATCTTAAAAAGGTAAAAGAATTAAGTAAAGAACAAAAAAGATTAGAACCTATTGTAACTAAATCAAGAAGTTATAAATCTTTACTAGAAGAAGAAAAATCTTTAGAAAGTTTAATTACTGGCCATGATCTTGAAATAGCAGAACTTGCTAAGTTAGAGATTGAAGGTGTTAAAGAAGAAATCTTAAAATTGGAAGAAGAGTTAAAATTAATGCTTATTCCTCGTGATCCTCAAGATGATAAAAACATCATTTGTGAGATTAGAGGAGCTGCAGGTGGAGATGAAGCTAATATTTTTGCTGGTGATTTATTTAGAATGTATTCTAAATATGCAGAGGAAAAGGGTTGGACAATTGAAGTTATTAACTCTGAACCTTCAGATGTAGGTGGATTTTCTAAAATTGAATTTATAATTACTGGAGATAGTGTTTATTCATTTCTAAAATATGAATCTGGTGCCCATCGTGTTCAAAGAGTTCCAGAAACAGAAGCAAGCGGAAGAATTCATACATCAACTGCGACTGTTTTAGTTATGCCTGAAGTTGATGAAGTTGAAGTTAACTTAGATGTAAATGATGTTAGAATTGATACTTATCGTTCAGGTGGAGCCGGCGGACAACATGTAAATAAAACAGAATCAGCTATTCGTTTGACACATATACCATCAGGAATTGTTGTTCAATGTCAAGATGGTAGAAGCCAACATGAAAATAAAGCTACAGCTTTTAAACTTTTAGCTGCAAGATTATATGAACATGCTCTTCAAGAACAAGAACAACAAGTTGGAAAGGAAAGATTAGCGAAAGTTGGTACTGGTGATCGTTCTGAGAAAATTAGGACTTATAACTATCCCCAAAATAGAGTAACTGATCATAGAATTAACTTCACCATCCAACAATTAGATCGTGTAATGAATGGAAAATTAGATCCGATTATTGAGGCTTTAATTATGGAAAATCAAAGAGCCCAATTATCAAAAAAAGAAATATAATGACTTATCAAGAATTATTTAAAAAATATACAAATCAATTAAATAAAGATCAAGAACGAACAGCAATTGAATTAATTGTTTTAGAAGTTAACGGACTTTCTAAACAAGACTTAATTCTTAATTACAATAATCAAGTTTTGCATCTAAAAAAAACAGAAACCCTAATTAGTGAATACTTACAAGGTATGCCCGTTCAGTATTTATTAGGGTTTACTTACTTTTATGGATACAAATTTTTTGTAAGTCCTGCTGTTTTAATTCCTCGTTTTGACAGTGAGATTTTAATTGAAGCTGTTTTAGAGCATTTAGATAAAGGGCAAGAATACCGAATTTTAGATATTGGTACTGGTTCAGGGAATCTTGCAATTACCTTGAAAAAATTATTACCTAAGGCTATAATTGAGGCAGTAGATATAAGTGATAGTGCTTTAGAATTAGCTAAGAAAAATGCAAAATATCATAAAGTAGATATCAACTTTATCCAAAGCGATTTGTTTAGTAATGTGAATAATAAATATGATATTATTATTTCTAATCCTCCTTATATTAGAAAAGAGGATTTATTAAGTGAATATGTTTTGAAAGAACCAAAAGGTGCTTTAATAGCTGAAGAGGATGGTCTTTATTATTACAAAACAATTTTGAAAGAAATTAATAGATATCTAAATGATAAGTATTTAGTTTTTTTTGAAATAGGAATAAATCAAGAAACTAAAGTAACAGAATATGTTAGAAAGTATTTAGGAGCTAAAACTAAAGTTTATTTAGATTTAAACTTAATTCCTAGAGTAGTTATGATAGAAGGTGATAAAAGTGAAAATAATATTTAATTTAATATTGGCTTTTTTTCTAAGTTTAACTACTCCGGTAGTTACAGCTAAAGCTGAATATCAAGCTGATGTGAATAAGGGATATGATTCTTATTCATATATAGTAGATTATGAAAATAGTTATTATAGCTTAATTGTAGTTGAGGGTTTAGTTGATGATAAGATAACTTATGGTGTTTTCTTTTTTAATGATGTAAGTAGGGCTTACTATATTACTTTAGTAAACGAACAAACTGGTTTAAGACAATTATTCCCTGAGACAGATAGAGGAGATGTTTATGTTTTAGGGTTTCAAGTTGAAAAAGGTTCAAGTTATACAATTTTAATTCGTGATAAAAAATCACATGAACAACATTTACCTTTTGAGTTAAGTTTTGGTTTAAAGACAGAAGAAGAAATTAGTTCATTAGCTACTAGTGGTTTAGGAAATGGCGTATCTATGACAGATCTTGAGACTGCTTATTGGTTTAAACCTTTTAAAATCAATTTACCAGCGTTAATTGTAAGTTTCTTTATTGCTTTAGCTATTGTTAGTTTAATTGTTATTATTTATTTTTATCGCAAGAAAAAAGGAGTTTTCCAAAAGAAAGATGAATCGGATTTCGATTTTGAAAAATTTGTTAAGAGCGATGAATTTGATAACTTTCTTTCAAAAGAAATTGAAAAGCCTATTTTTGAAATTAAACCAGAAGATGTTACAGTTGAAGAAGTTACTGAGCCAGTATATAAACGCTATGAGAGAGATGTAGAAGCAGAATTTTCAAATTTTAATATTAAAGAATATTTAGAAAAAGAAGGTTTCTCTACAGATTACACTCAATTAAATCATGAAACAAAAAACCAAATTACTTTAAGATTAATGTATTTAAAAGATCAAAATTTAATAACTGTTGATGATTATTTGAAGGAGATCAGCAAATTATGGAAGAGTTAAGCTTAAAAGAATTTTTAAATTTAGGCAAAAAAGATTTAAAGGGCAAAGTAGTAGTATTCCCAACCGACACTATTTATGGTATCGGGGCTTTGATTGACGACTATGATGGAATCAAAAAAATCTTTGATTTAAAACAAAGACCTTATAATCAACCATTAGCTAACTTGTGTTTTTCAATTGAACAAGTAAAGCAATATGTAGTGAAGATTCCTAATTCAGTAAAAGAAATTTTAGCTGTTGATTGGCCAGGAGCTTTAACAGTTATTTTCCCAAAAAAGCCTGAATTAGAACTACCTTTTAATAAAGAAACTGTGTCATTTAGAATGCCATTATCTATAGTTGCTTTAAAAATATTAAAGAATTTTGGTCCACTTGCAACTACATCAATTAATATTCATGGTACAAAAGAACTTAATGATTTAGTCAGTATTAAAGAGGCTTTTGGCTTACAAATAGATTATATAATTACCGATAAAGAAATATTTTCTTCAGTGCCATCAACAGTGATTGATGCAACTGGCGAGGAGCTAAAAGTGCTTCGTGAGGGACAAATAAAAATAAGAGCTTAATGCTCTTTTTTTCTTTGAAAATGAATCGTTTTGTGTTATAATTTATAAAAGAAAGAGGTGCCAAATATGGAAGGAAAAGTAGTCATCTTTAATCATCCACTTATGCATCATAAGTTGACATTGATTAGAGATGAAAAAACATGTACAAAAGATTTTCGTGAAACAGTTGAAGAGATTGCTATGCTTATGGCATATGAGGTTACAAGAAACTTACCAACAGTAGAGAAAAAGATTAAAACGCCAATTGCAACTATGAAAGGTCAAGTATTAGCTAAAGACGTTGTAATTGTACCAATCATTCGTGCAGGTATCGGAATGGTTGATGGAATTTTAAGATTAGTTCCAACTGCAAAAGTAGGATATGTAGGTGTATATCGAGATGATAAAACTTTATTACCTCATGAGTACTACGTAAAATTACCAGAAAAGTTAGATCAAGCTACAATTTTAGTTGTAGACCCAATGCTAGCAACTGGAGGAAGTGCAAATCATACTATTAATTTACTAAAGAAAAGAAACGCAAAAGATATTAGTTTTGTAGGTATCGTAGGCGCACCAGAAGGGATCAAAGTTTTACAAGATAATCACCCAGATGTAAATATTTTCTTAGCAGCTTTAGATGAAAAGTTGAATGATAATGGATATATCGTTCCAGGGCTAGGAGATTGTGGGGATCGTCTTTATGGAACAAAATAAAAAAGCAAAAATTTATACTAAACAAGGGGATAACAAGGAGACTAGAACAGTAGCTGGTAAAGTTCTAAAAAGTGATTTAGTTATTTTTGTAGAGGGGGCAGTTGATGAATTACAAACATCAATTATGCTTGCTCGTTCATTTTTAAATGAAGCAAAATATCGCGATTATTTAGAAAAGATTACTAGGCTTTTATTTACTCTTAGTTATTCGATTGTAAGCGAAAAAGACTTAATTGAAAAAGAAGATATCTTAGATTTAGAAAAAGAGATAGATTTACTAGATAGCAAACTACCTCCATTAAATGATTTTATTTTACCAGGGTTTTCTAAAGCCGCCGCTTTAGTTCATAATGCACGTACAACTACAAGAAAAACAGAAAGATTAGTTGTTAAGTATGCTTTGGAGCATAAAGTTGATCCAAAGATCTTACAATATTTAAATCGTTTATCAGACTATTTCTTTGTTTTGGGTAGATATGTAGATTTAGGTGAAAACAATGGATGAGGTAACATTTGCAATTGTTAAGTTAGTTTGGTTTATCGTAATTTTAGTTGTTGTGGCGCTAGTTACTTACCGAGCTTTAGGGGCTGTTGATTATTCGAAAATATTTAAAGCACGCTCTACTTGGCAAATTAGAACTTTAGTTTTACTAGTTTCAATTATTGTAGGTGGTTTAGTAGCTTTTATCTTTTTAGAGTTTATAGGCTTACTGCAAAATGTTTTTAAGTAAAATTAATTATAAACAAAAAGCACATTTTAAAATGTGCTTTTTTCTAATAATTCTATAGTTAGATCACCATTTGTTAGTTCTCTAACTTGATTTATAAAAGGTTCAACTTGATTTTCTAAAATAAGATAAGTCATTTTTACATCTTTTCCAAATTCCCTCTCAATAGTTTCATCATTTAATTTATTAATTAAGATATCTACTTTTGAATAATCAATTGTAATTAGAATTTTTTGATAAGTATTTATCTCAACAATATTAGCAACAGCTAAGGCTTCGGTTGTAGATTTAGTATAGGCTCTAACTAATCCCCCTGCACCAAGCATGATCCCTCCAAAATATCTTGTAACTACAGCTAAGATATTTGTAAGTTCATTTTTTTCTAAAACATTATAGATAGGTAATCCTGCTGTTTGACTTGGTTCTCCATCATCAGAATATTTAATCCCATCTTCCACAATATAAGCATAGCAGTTATGAGTTGCGTCATAATATTTTTTTCGTAAAGCAGCTAATTGCTCTTGGGCTTCACTTACATTGTTTACGGGAATTAATGTACAGATAAATTCGCTTTTTTTAATTATGATTTGATTAGAAATTGCTTCAGTTATTCTTTTCATTTTATCACCTAATTTAATTATATAGGTTATGAGAAAAAAACTCAAGTTAAAATAAGTAATTACTATGGAAAAGATGATTATTTTTTGATATAATACATAATGGGAAGAAGGTGATCTGAATGTCTACCAATTTAGGATACATTAATAAAGGTAAAGAAATTCTAACTGTTTTAAACACGAATGGTTACCAAGCGTATTTTGTAGGTGGGGTAGTTCGTTCAATTATTTTAGATATACCTTTTTCAGAAATAGATATTATTACTAGTGCTAATTTAGAGCAAATTAAAAAGTGTTTGAAAAATCATGAAACAACAGTAATTGATGAAAGTAAATTAGCATTATTCTATAAAGCAGAAGTCTTTTTCATTAGTACTTTTAGAAAAGCTTCAGAAAAAGACAAAAAGAAGATTAAGAGAATTCACTATTCTGAAAGTCTTCAAGAAGATTTAATTTCCAGAGACTTCACAATAAATGCTATAGCTATGAATAATGGCAGTATGCTTACTGATGCTTTGAATGGATATCGTGATTTAAATCGTAAAGTCTTACGAGCAATTGGTAATCCTAGACAAAGATTTAAAGAAGATCCAATTAAAATTTTAAGAGCAATTCGTTTAATCAGTGAATTAGGGTTTAGACCAGATTTTAAAACAGCTAATGCTTTAAGTTCAAGAGCCAAATATTTGAAAGACTTAGAATTAAATTATTCGGTTTTAAGAGAAATCAAGAAAATTTTTGAAGGGGAACATCTTAAATTAGCAATTAAACATATTGAAAAAGCAAAGATTTATAAATATATTCCTTTCTTTCAAAAACCAATTAAGCGATTAATTAATAGGTATATCGATATTGATTTTGAAACATTAGCTATAGCTAGTTTTGTAGCTAATAAGCAAATGCCTAAAGTTTTTGAAAACTTTTTTGATAATATCAAAGAAGTTGAACAATTAACTAATTTAGTTGTAGCTACAAAGAAAGCTGAATTTCCTGATTTAGTTTTATATACTTATGGTTTAGATGCTTGTTTGAAAGTAAACAATGCTAATTTATTGCTATCAAAAAGATATATGAGACCAAGAAAATTAAAAGCAAAATATGATAAGTTGCCTATCAAAGGAACTTGTGATTTAGCTTTTAAGGGTGAAGATATCTTAGTTCTTACAAACAATGTTTCGGGTAGCTTTTTACCAATGATTGTAGAAGAAATGGCACATAAAGTTATAAATAAAGAATTAGATAATGACCGTGAAGAATTAAAGACTTATGCAATTGCTAGACTAAATGAAATTCTTGGTCATAAAAAAGAATATAATGTTTTTAAAAGCATTTATAAAGAATAAAGGAGTAAAACATGAGAACGAAAGTTAAAGATTATCGCGCAGGCGATGAAGTTAATAATTTAATTTTAAGGTTAGTAAATGTTCAATATCGCAAAACTACAAGTCAAGCAGACTACGTTAATGCTTTAGGCTTTGATGGTGAAGAAATTTTAGAAGTTAAAATTTGGAATGTAACTGATAGTATTAGAGAGAATTTAGAAAATGGTAAAATCTATACTTGTTCTGGTCAAATGAAAGATTATCAAGGTAAACTACAATTTAACTTAAAAGAATTAGCTGAAGCTGATCCAAGTTTATATAGATTAGAAGAGTTTTTTGAATATGCCAAGTTATCAGTTGAAGAATTAAAAGAAAAGATTATGAACTATGTTTTAAAAATTGAAAATGCTAATATTAAAAAGTTAGTATTGGCAGTTTTAAAAGAAGATTTAGATGCATACTTTGTTCATCCAGCAGCTAAATCAGTTCATCATAATTATATTTCTGGACTAGCTTATCATGTTTATTCAATGCTTAAGTTAGCTGATACATATATTGAGTTATATCCGTTTCTAAATAAAGACTTAATTTATGGCGGGATTTTATTACACGATTTTGGTAAGATTACCGAAATGGAAAAAACTACAGGAGAATATACGAAACAAGGCAATTTATTAGGACATATTATTATTGCTTCTAATATATTATATGAAAAAGCAAAAGAGTTAAGTTTAGAGGAATCAGAAGAATATTTGATGCTAGCTCATATTATTATTGCTCATCATGGTTTCTTAGAATTTGGTTCACCAAAAGAACCAACGATACCGGAAGCATATGTTGTGTTTTTATGTGACTATGCTGACTCAAGAATGGGTGCTTTAGAAAAAGAGTTAAAAGATGGAGTTAAAGGCGAATACAGTCAACCAGTTTTTGCTTTTAATAAGAGAATATTTTATTTGCCAGATTTAGATTAAGTAATATAATGCTTGAAATTAAAGTAAAATTGTGATAAAATATTAATATTGTGAAATACAAAGAGGTGTTTTTAATATGAAAAGAAGAAGAAGAGTAAAAAGCAAGGCAAATAAGCAAAAGGACGCACCAAAGTTAAGTCCTAAAACTATATTATTAAGTACTTTGCCTGTTTTATTAGTTGTTTTGGTAATTGTTGTTATCGCAGTTGCTTCAACAGTTGCTAAAAATAATCGTAAAGGACCAATGATTGCAGATCCAGATGGTCAATACGTATTAGTAGGTGAAGGAGATAATGAATATTCTCTAACAAAAGGAGAAATGTATTCATTATTAAAAGATCAATATGGAATAAATACTTTATTCGAAATGTTAGATCGTGAATTATTAGAAAATGGTGAAAAGAATTATCTAGCAGAAGTTACAGATGAAGCAGTTCAAGAAGAACTTGAAAAAGAAATGTATAAAGGATTAGACTTAGATAAAGCAACACCAGAAGAAAAAGCAGAAGCAGAAGAAAAATATTATAACGAAAGATATGTTCAAGGCTTAAAAACTGAAGCGGAAATTAAAGATTACTATCGCTTAGAACTTGCCAAGAAAGCTTATGCAGCTAAATACTTAGAAGATGAAATTGCTAAGAAAGATGCAGAAGCAGAAGACGATACAGAAAAATATTTTCCTAAATCAAAGATTGATACTAAATATAATGCATTATATAAAGAACAATATTTTGTAATTGTTTTAGAATATGCTACTCGTAAAGATGCATATGGTGCCTTAGAACAGCTAGGATATAAAATTAAAGATCAAGAAAAAGATGCAAGTGGAGCTTTAATTCCTGATTCTTATAATAAATGGATGAAGATTCCAAATGAAGAACAAGCTGAAGAGGAATTAACTAGAGAAGAAACAATTAAAGCTTTTATTGATTTATATAATACTTTACATAGTTATAAAGTAGAAGGTTATCCAGATGAAACTCTTACATTAAAAGAAGGTGTACAATACACAATTAATGAAGATGGTCATTATGTTTTCCATCAAGAAGTTATTAAAGATGAAGATGGAAATGTAAGTGATAATCCAAAGAATGCTTTACTATATACTGATGAAGAATTAAAGGCAATTGGTGCTGCAGTATTATCAGATGTTATGAATTTCAAAGCTTATGATCCAGAAACATCAGTTGTTAATAAAGATCAAAGATGGTTTAAAAACTATTTTATGTCTTTAGATGGTGGTAAGAAATTTGCAACTATTCTAAAAATTAAAACTATTGAAAAACCAGCTTTAGAAGATGTACAAGATAAAGTTATCGAAGCATTAAAAGAAGAAACACTTACTGCTGCTTATGTAACAAAAGCAATGTATGGATTACGCGCTACTGCAGACTTAGTTCTTTATGATAAAGAAATTGAAACTTATTACAAATCACAAGCCGATACTTATAAAATTGAATTTGAAACAAGCAAAGCAAGAAGTAAAGATTTAATTGCGAAACTTGGGGATATTGAATATACAGTAGAAGATTTCTATCATAAATTAAATCAAGATTATGGAATGAATATTGCAATTAATGAAATCAATTTTAAGAGAATACTTAACAATCCTGACATTAATAAGATTTATGATGTAGAAAAAGAAAAAGTATTAGATAAAGAAGCATGGGCAAAAATTGAAACTAAATTTACTGATGAAAAAGCTCAATATGCTAATTATTCAATGTATATGACTTGGACAGATTATATGAAATATAGATTCCAAGCAAACAATGAACAAGAAGTAAAAGTTAGATTATTATATGAGCAATTATCAGCTGAAGCTAGTAAGCCTTATACAGATTTCTCTTTAATTAGCGAGACTGATCCAATTTGGACTAAATACTATTCAGAAAATATGGAAAATGTTAAGAGTAAATATTATAAAGTTGAAGGTTATCATTTATTAATCCATTTTGTTGATGAAGAAAAATCAACAAGTTCTAGCCAAGTATTATTAGATCCAAAATTTTGGACTCCAAAACAAGTTGAGCTTGCGGAAGAATTATATGCTCAAGTACAAGCTTACTTAGTTGCTAAAGGCGATTACAAAGCTCAATTTGATAAGATTGTAACTGCGTTTAATGAAGCACCATTATTCCAAGCACACTTACCTCAAGATGCAGCTTCTCAGCCTGAATTTACAATTAATGAATTAGAATACGATTTAGATGATATGATTGATATTTCTAAATTCAAGACTGCAGGCTTAAAAGTTAAATATGAAAGTTTAGGTTCATTTGAGTTCAAACTTCCAGGACAATCTGGTGGAATGGTTGAAGCATTCAACGAAGGCATTAAGAAAATTTGGGATGAAGATGATGATAGTGCTGAAGATAAGATTTTTGGTGTAAATACAGTTGTTGGTGAACATTTAATTACAGAATTTGGATATCACGTATATGTAAATTCAAAAACTACACCACTTGAAACTTATACTGAAGGAGATGTTGAACATATCTTACCTACATTCGACATGGTTAAAAAATATTTAGCGGGTGAAGCATTAGATACAGATACAACTAAAGCTGCCGCAAAGAAAAAGATTGTTGAATTCTGGGTAAAAGGTATTAAAGAAGATGCAGTTAAAAATAATCAACATATTCTAACTTCAAAACAAAAAGGATTAACATTTGATTTTAAAGAAGCAGACTTCACAAACGCAGATTATCAAAAATTCTTAGGAATAGTATTAAAAGAAGGACAAGAAGCTTTAATTTATAAAGCACATCTTGCTGATTAATAAATACAGAAAAGGCATTAGATATCTAATGCCTTTTTTCTTGAAAAAACACGGTAAACATTATATAATTAAAATAAGGAGAAAATGAAGATGAAGTTTGTAGTACTAGCTAGTGGATCAAAAGGAAACTGCATTTATATTGAAACAAAAAATCATAAGATTTTAGTTGATGTTGGAATCGCCTATAGTAATGCTAAAACAAGAGCAGAAAAACTAGGGATTGACTTAAGTGAAGTTGATGCTATTTTTTTAACACATAGCCATATTGATCATATTTATGGTTTAACGCAATTTTTAAAGCAAACTAAAGCAACAGTTTATGCAAGTTACGATACTCATAAATATTTAGATCATAAATATAAATACTATAATTCTTTAGGAAATATTAAAGTAATTGAGGCAGATGCTTTATATAATATTTTAGACTTTTCTGTTGTTTCTTTACAACTAGTACATGATTTTCCTTGTTTTGGTTATTATTTCATTCACGAAGAAAAGACGTTAATGATTGCAACTGATACAGGTATTTTTCCTGAAAAATATACTTCATTATTAGAAGCAACAGATGCTTTAATAATAGAAGCAAATCATGATATTGATACCTTAATCAATAGTGATCGTCACCAAATGTTAATTGATAGAATTTTAAGTGCTCAAGGGCATATGAGCAATACAGCTACACATTATTTACTTAAACAATTTCTTACAGAAAGGACTAAAATAATTGTTTTAGCTCATGTTTCTGAAGAATGTAATAGTGATGATGAAATTGAAAGAGATATAATTAAACCTTTAGATTTTAAAGGAGATATCTATATTGCAAGACAACATCAAGCATTACCTATATTAGAGGTGAAATAATGGCTAAGTTTATTTTGAAAAGTAATTATGAACCTAAAGGAGATCAAATTAAGGCAATTAAAGAATTAACTAATAACTTAAAAGCCGGGATGAAAGAACAAACTCTTTTAGGAGCCACAGGTACTGGTAAAACTTATACGGTAGCTAATGTAATTAGAAATATTGGTAAGAAAACTTTAGTTTTAGCTCATAACAAAACATTAGCAGGACAGTTATATAGTGAGCTTAAAACATTCTTTCCCGAAAATAGAGTTGAATACTTTATTTCTTATTATGATTACTATCAACCAGAAGCTTATGTAGCAGCTAAAGATTTATATATTGAAAAGGATTCATCAATTAATGATGATATCGACCAAATGCGTCACTCAGCTGTTAGTTCATTATTAACAGAAGACGATGTAATTGTAGTTGCATCTGTTTCTTGTATTTATGGTATTGGTAATCCAGAAGACTATTTAGAAAATATGCTTACTTTAAGGCAAAAAGATATCTATTCTCGTTCAGATTTAATGAACAAGCTAGTTAAGATGGAATACTTAAGAAATGATTATGAGTTTAAAAGAGGGACATTTAGAGTAAGAGGAGAATCAATTGATATTATTCCTCCTCATGAAAAGGACGAAGCAGTTAGAATAGAATATTTTGATGACGAAATTGAAAGGATTTTAATTTTAGATAGTTTAACAGGAAATAAAATTAAAGAAACAAAAGTTATTAATATTTTTCCTGCGACACTCTTTTCTACAAGTTCATCAAAAAAAGAGGAAGGTATTAGAAGAATAAAGTTAGAATTAGAGGAACAAATAGCTAATTTTCAAAAACAAGGAAAACTCTTAGAAGCGCAAAGAATCGAACAAAGAACTAAATATGATTTAGAGATGCTAGAAGAAATTGGTTCTTGTTCGGGAATTGAAAACTATTCTCGTCATTTAAGTTTAAGAGAAAAAGGAGAAACTCCTTATACTTTAGTCGACTTCTTTAAGAAAGACTTTCTTTTAATAGTAGATGAATCTCATGTAACTATTCCTCAAGTTAGAGCAATGTATAATGGCGATAGATCAAGGAAGTTAAGTCTTGTAGAGAATGGGTTTAGATTACCATCGGCTTTAGATAATAGACCACTTACATTTGATGAGTTTAACCAAAAGTTAGATCAAGTTATTTATGTAAGTGCAACTCCAGCTGAATATGAGAAAGAAAGAAGCGGAGATATTGTCGAACAAATTATTAGACCAACTGGACTTTTAGATCCAATTGTTGTTGTAAAGCCAAGTGAAGGTCAAATTGAAGATTTAATTAAAGAAATTAAAAATAGAATCAAACAAAAAGAAAGAACTTTAGTCTTAACTCTTACAATTAAAATGGCAGAAGACTTAACTAATTACTTAAAAGAGTTAGATATTAAAGTTGCTTATTTACACTCAGAAATTAAAGCTTTAGAAAGACTAGAAATAATAAGAAAATTAAGATTAGGTGTCTATGATTGCCTAGTAGGCATTAACCTTTTAAGAGAAGGTTTAGATATACCTGAAGTATCTTTAATTGCTATTTTAGATGCGGATAAAGAAGGATTCTTAAGAAGTGAAACATCGCTAATTCAAACGATTGGTAGAGCTGCAAGAAATGTAAATGGTATGGTTATTTTATATGCAGATAATATAACTAGATCAATGGAAAATGCTATTAATGAAACATATAGAAGAAGAGATATCCAAGATAGATATAATCAGGAACATAATATTATTCCTCAAACTATCTATAAAGATATTCAAGATGAGTTTGTAATTACAAGAGAATTACAAGAAGATTTAAAAACTTATGATTTAAATAAATTAGCTAATTTAAGTACAGTTGAAAGAAGAAAAGTTATTAAGTCTTTAGAAGATAAAATGAGACAAGCTGCGAAAGATCTTGACTTTGAACAAGCAATGGTATTAAGAGATATTATTTTTGAGATTAAAGCAGAATTAGAATAGAGGTTATTATGAAAAAGAAAGTAATTTTAGGATTTAGTGGTGGGGTAGACTCAGCAGTAAGTGCAATTATTTTAAAAGAACAAGGATATGATGTAGAGGGTATGTTTATGCGTAATTGGGATTCAGCACTTAATTACGATATTTTAGGTAACCCTAATAATCCAGATGATATTTGTCCTCAAGAACAAGACTATAATGATGCGGTAGAAGCAGCTAGAATTATTGGGATTAAACTGCATAGAGTTGATTTTGTGGAAGAGTATTGGAATAAAGTCTTTATGCATTTTATTGATGAGTATAAACAGTATCGTACTCCTAATCCTGATATTTTATGTAATAGCGAAATTAAGTTTAAATGTTTTGTTGAAAAGGCAATGGAAATGGATGCTGATTATATCGCTATGGGACACTATGCTAAGATTACTCATAAACCTTTAAAACTATATCGTGGAAAAGATCGTAATAAAGATCAAAGTTACTTTCTTTGTATGTTAACTAAAAAACAATTAGAAAAAGCCTTATTTCCTTTAGGAGATTTAACTAAAAAAGAAGTAAGGGAAATTGCTAGAAAATATAAACTAAATATTGCTGATAAAAAAGACTCTACAGGAATTTGTTTTATTGGTGAGAGAGACTTTGATAAGTTCTTAAAAAATTATCTTCCAGCACAAGTTGGTAATATGGAAACTTTAAGAGGAGAAGTTGTAGGTAAACATGAAGGTTTAATGTATTACACAATCGGTCAAAGAAAAGGTTTAGGTTTAGGGGGAGATAAGGGACCTTGGTTTGTTTTAGGTAAAGATATTAAAAGAAATGTATTACTTGTAGGTTATCAAGAAGATCAAGAATACTTATATTCAAATCGTTGTTTTGCTTCTAGCTTTAACTGGTTAAAAGAAGATTTTAAAGAAATAGAAGTATTAGCTCAATTTAGATATCGAAGTAAAGCAGTTAAAGCTAAAGTTAGAAGAATTGATAAAGATACTATAGAAGTAAAATATGAACCATTTAGAGCTGTAACTCCTGGTCAAGCTGTTGTTTTCTATAACAATGACGAAATGTTAGGTGGGGCTGTTATTGATGAAGTTTATCAAGATGATCAAAGGAGATTATATTGATGAATATGGTTAGAGGCGCAATTTCAAGAGTCATTTATTTCAAAAACAATTTTGGAATAGTTCAAATAATGCTAGATCATAATGATCCAGCAATGAAAGAAATTATTGAAGAACAATATACACTTACCATCACCATTACATCTAACTTTGATCGTAAACCTTTCAAAGATGAGTTATATGAGTTTACTGGAAAATTCAAAGATACAGACTATGGTTATCAGTTTCAAGCTAATCATTTTGAAAGAATAATGGCTAATACTTTAGAAGGTATTGTTAACTATTTATCAAGTGATTTGTTTTCGGGAATTGGCAAACAAAAAGCTACAAGAATATTTAATACTTTAGGTTCTGATTGTTTAAATGTTATTATTAGTGACCCTAAAAGTTTAGATAAAGTAAAAGGCTTAACTTCAAATAACAAAGAAGCAATAGTTAAGGTCTTGCAAGAAAATGCTTATTCACGTAAAACAACGGTTGCTTTTCTTAACTTAGGACTAACAATGACTGCAGCTTTAAAATTAATCAATGCTTATGGCAATGATGCTTATGAGATAGTAAAAGCTAATCCATATATATTAATTGATGAAGTAGAAGGTTATGGCTTTAAAAGAGCAGATCAAATTGCTTTAAGTTTGGGCTTTGAGGAAAATTCTTCTTTAAGACTAAAAGCATTAGTTATGTACTTATTAAAAGAACTAACTTATAGCTTTGGCAATACTTATTTTAATAAAGAAGATTTATATGAAAGAGTAAACAATGAATTAAAAACTTGGGAGACATCTCTTAAAGAATTTGAGTCTTTTCTAGATGAATTAAATAATGAAAAAAAGATAATTATTGAAGATAAAGATATCTTTTTAAAGAAAGTCTATGATTCAGAAAAGAGTTTTGCTTTGAAAATCAAAGAATTAAATGCTAAGGAAGTTAGTGATATTGATACTGAAGATTTAATCAAACAAGCAGAAAAGAAATTTGGGCTAACTTATGGTAAAGAACAAAAAGAGGCAATTAGTAATGCTTTACTAAACAAAGTATCAATTATTACTGGTGGTCCGGGAACTGGTAAAAGCACTATTATCAAAGGTATTATTTACTGTTTTCAAAAACAGTTCAAAGCAAGTGATTTAAGTATTGCTCAACTAGCACCTACTGGTAGAGCAGCAAAAAGAATGCAAGAAATTACTGGTAAAGATGCTATGACTATTCATAAATTTTTAGGTTATGAAGGTGGAGATATCTTTAGGTATGGAGAAGATGCTTTAATTGATTCAGAGCTTGTGATTGTAGATGAGTTTTCAATGGTAGATATTGAACTTGCTAATAGATTGGTTTCTGCTTTAGCTTCAAACACAAGATTAGTGATTGTTGGTGATGCAGACCAACTACCTTCTATTGGACCTGGAGATGTTTTGAATGATTTAATAAAATCAGATTATTTTAAAGTTACGAAATTGCATGATATTTATCGTCAAGAAGAGGGATCAGCAATTGTCAACTTAGCTCATAGTATTAATGAAGGATACCTTCCCGAATATTTTAGGGAAAATAGTTCTGATTGGAGTTTTATTTCTTTAGAAAAAGACCAAATAATTAATGGAATTATAGAGGTTGTAGAAAGAGCTCTAAATAAAGGAATGGATTTAGTTAAAGACATTCAAGTATTAGTGCCTATGTATCGCGGAGAAAATGGCATTAATAATATTAATAATGCTTTGCAAGAAAAGTTTAATCCGTTAAAAGATGAAGAAATAAAAAGTCATAATCATTCTTTTAGAATTGGGGATAAAGTCTTACAATTAGTAAATCGTAGTGAAAAAGATATAATGAATGGTGATATTGGTAAAGTTTATCGTTTTGAAAAAAGTGATGGCGAAATTACTGGTTTAGAAGTTGAGTTTGATTCTGGGATTGTAAAATACAAATTAGAAGAATTAGATGACCTAACACTAGCATATGCAATTACGATTCATAAAGCTCAAGGAAGTGAGTTTGATTTAGTAGTAATGCCAATAACTTCGCAATATTATATTATGTTAAGAAAGAAGTTAATTTATACAGGAATTACAAGAGCTAAAAAATATCTGGTTATGCTTGGTTCTGTTAATTATCTAGCAATGGGAATTACAAAAATGGACGATCAAAGGCAAACTAAATTAAAAGAAAGATTAGAAGATAAGAGAGAGGTTACACCATTTGATTTTATGTAAGCATAAAGAATAAATGATTTTAAAATAAAAAAAGAGTGAAATTTTCGTTTTCACTCTTTTTATTTTATTATTTTTTCATTAAATAGCTGGTCTAATTTCTGTAGCAGCAACGATTGTTGAAGTTAATGGGAATGAATATGATACTCCTTCTTTTCTTAACTTGAAGTTATATTGGATAGTTCTTCTAGCATTAGGAAGTTTTAGAACACGTCCACGTGCACTTACGTATTCTTTGTCTGCATCGTTAACTAATTCAAGTGTAATTTCATATTCACTTAGTTCTTGTAATACAAGTAATTCAGCTTCAACTAAGCCCATAAAGTGATCCCAATAACCAGCTCTTCTCATTGTTCCTGGACAATCTTTTCCAGACCAATTATTATGTTGACTAACTGCATCTAATCCTAAGTTATGTTCATGAAGGATATTAGCAACTAGTTTTGCAAGTCTTTGCCATGTTTGATATAAATCTCCACCTTGGTTGATAGAAGATTCAATACCTACAGTTAAGTCATTACCACCCCTATTAGAAATAGTTCTATAAGTAGAGTTGTAATATAAAGTAGTAGTATAGTAGTTTCCATTACGTTGGAAGAACATTAATCCAATAGAAGGGAAATCATTTTTAGTAGCTTGTCTACCACCAGCAGATGGTACTTGGATAAGACTCTTTTTACCATCAATTAGTAGGTAGTTATCTGTACTAACATCTACAGTTGGACGAGGACGAGTAATATCATATGGAACTCCTGTATCTAAATATGAAAATCCGCTTAATCCTTGACCACAGCCTGCATGCCATGCAGCTCTACCATGTTCAATATTTTGCCAAGCTTCTGAATCATCAACTGAATAGTGATATGATGGTTCAGCATTTGAATTACAGTAGTTAGAAAGCATTTGAGCAGTTTCTCCAGGTGAGTTTCCACCACCATCATGAACAGTAACAAACATTACTGGATTTGGAGATCCTGTTTCGTATTCTACATAGCCCATAGTTCCAGGTTGCATCCAGTTATAAATAACTCTATGTTCATCAAATAGATATTTATTGATACTACCATACATTGGTTCAACCGGATGTGGTGGATTGTCAACTGTTTGCCAACCTACTAATGTTACGTTTTGAGCAACAGTTAAAGGTTGATTTAAATAGTTAATTAAGTCAGTTAGACTTAATTTAATTTCTACAATCACGTGTGCTTCAATATTTGGATTAGATTGTGAGTAAGCACGAATCTTAGCAAAGCCTTTGTTTGTATTAACTGTTAATTGTCCGTTTAAAGGTCTTAATGAAACAGCACTACTAGGTTCAACTAATTCATATTTAAGATCGTTTTTAGCACTTACAGGATTTAATTCTACTATAGCATCATAAGGTCCACCACTTGTTCTCATATCATCTGGATAGCTAATAGTGAAACTTTGTAATGGTTTATAACCAACAACAAGTTGGAAAGTTCTAACTAATTCAGGAGTTGTACCTGATTGAACTGTGATTGTAGCAGTGCCTTCTGAAAGTGGCATAATAACACCTTTGTTTGTAATTGTAGCTATTGTTTTGTCGCTACTTGAACATTCAACACCAAGGCCAATATCTGTTTGGTCTACAATAGTTAATGCAAGTTCTTCATTTACATAAGCTAAAACTTCAGCACCTTCAGAAATTTCGTCTTCACCTAAACTTACAATGAATTGTTTCACAACATTTACAGTAACTGTAGCAGTTGATTTTCCATATGTAGCAGTAACAATTGCTGTACCAGTTTTTAGGGCAGTGATTTTATTGCCTTCGATACTGATAATTTCTGGTTTATCGATTGCATATAATAGTTCAGCTTCACCAACTAATTTAGGTTTTAATGTATATTCAGGGTTGGCATCTAAATCAATTGTAACTTCTGAAACTGAGAAAGTTACTTTTGGTTCAATTGGTGGGTTAACCACTTCTTTTTCAGTTACAGTAACATTGCATGTATCGGTTTTATCGTTAGCTTTTAAAGTAATTGTAGTGCTTCCTTTCTTAATTCCAGTAACTTTACCTGTGCTATCAACACTAGCAACTGTTGGATCAGCTACTTCATAAGTTATTGCAACAGCTTCGCCTTTATCTGTTTTTGCAACAGCTTCAATCTGTTTTGTTTCTTCTTCCTCTAAGGTAAGATTTTTTGTTGTTAGTGTAAGAGTTGTTACACTTTCTTCTTGTGGTTCTTCTTCATCCTTGCAACTAACAAGGAATAAAGCTATAAACAGTAAAAATAATAGTTTTAATACTTTTTCCATAGTACCTCCTCTTATTCAAAAATAGTATTAAATATCGTATCATAAAATTTGATTAGATATCTCTTCTTTTATAGTATAGCATAATTTGGAAAAAAATAAAAGTAAAAGGGCTTACATTTTTATAATATATAAGTAAAAGGAGTAAGCAATGAATAAAAAGAAAATCATTATTATTGTTAGTGTAGTAGCATTTTTAGTAATAACAGGTATTGTAATTAGTCTTATAAATAAGCCTAAAGTAGAAAATCCAATTGATGATCAAAGAGAAATTATTATAGAAAATATTGTAGTTGAGATTAAAGGTGAAGTTTATAATCCTGGTTTATATATCTTAGAACAAGGTTCAAGAATTAATGATCTAATTGAACTATCTGGCGGCTTTACGAAAGATGCTAATGGTACAGATCTTAATTTGGCTAGAGTTTTATCTGATGGTGAAGTTATAATTGTTTCTAAAAAAGGTGAAAGTGGAACAACAATAGAATCAAAGATTATTAATATTAACTATGCTACAATAGAACAATTAATGGAACTATCTGGTATTGGTGAGACTAAAGCAAAAGCAATTGTAACATATCGTGAACAAAACGGTAGATTTAAAAAGATTGAAGACATTATGAATGTTTCAGGTATTTCTAATGCTCTTTTTGAAAGAATTAAAGAACAAATTACTGTATAAAAAGCTCTTAAATAATTATTTTTTATTAGCTTTTGGAATAGTTTTAATTTTACTTTCATTAAAACACTATTTGGTTATTTTAGTAACTATTGTTTATTTAATATATATTTACCAAAAATCAAAAGAATTATTTTATGTTATTGTAGGACTAGCATTAATTATTATCTTGATTTATTTTCTTAAACTAAAAATTACATTAAGAGATCACCATTATTTAGAAGGCCAAATTATCAATATTAAGAAAGGGGATACAAGTCAAACTCTTACAGTTAAAAAGTCTTGGTTTAAGATTATGGTTTATACTGATTTAAAGACTGAGTATAGTGTATTAGATTACGTTAAGTTTCAAGGAGAAGAAGTAATAATTGATGGTGTAAGAATTCCTTATGATTTTGATTATAAAGAATATTTAAAACATCAAGGAATATCTAAAGTAGTTAGTGCAACTTCGATAATTAAAGTAAAAAAAAGATTCTCTTATTTATACTTAAGAGAATTGATAGCTATTTATGTTGATAAGTTTTTTTCTGAACCAGGAAATATGATTATTAAAGGTTTAGTTATTGGTGATAGTAAAAGTTTTACTTTAGATTTTGCCTCAGATTTAAGAATAAATGGGACTTCTCATTTGTTTGCTATTTCTGGTGCTCATGTAAATATTATTACTTATTTTCTAATTAAAGTTTTTGCTAGGTCAAAACATCAAGATAAAATAGTTTCTTCGCTTTTAATAATTTACCTTTTTCTAACAAATTTCTTGCCTTCAGTATTGAGAGCAGTAATTATGTATTTACTTCATATCTTAAATAAAAAGTATCAGTTGCATTTCAAAACTTTAGATTTACTAGCAATAGCTTTTATTTTAATGGTGATAATTAATCCTTTTTATTTTTTTAATTTAAGTTTTCAGTTAAGCTTTATTGTAACGACTATTATTGTTTTACTTACTTCTTTGATTAAAGATAAAAGTGTTTTAATCCAAACAGTTATTATTTCAACTGCAGCTGTTATTGTAACTTTACCAATAATTGCGAATATTAATTCAGAAGTAAATTTACTATCACCTTTAGTAAATGTTGTTTTTATTTTCTTGGTTTTAGAAATTTTACTTCCACTTTCTTTTATTATTTTAGTTTTACCTTTTTTAAGTAAATTTTATAATTTGTTAGTTCAAGGGTTTATATTTTTAAACAACTTTTTTGCTAGTCAAATAAAAATAAGTGTACCTCTCCCCTATTTTCAAATATATTACTCATTAATTTATTATAGTTTTTTTATTGTATTTTTTAGTTTATATAAATTAAAATCAAGAAAAATTGTTTTATCTTTCTTTCTTGTTCTGTTTTCTTTTTTCATTTTGTTTCGTTCATACACAACTAATTTAAAAGTGACATTTTTAGATCTTTACAATGGTGAATCGATTTTGATTCAAAAAGGCGCAAGTAAAGTTTTGATTGATACTGGAGCAGGGCAAGGAAAGAAAGTAAGTAGTTTTTTAAGAAAATCGGGAATTTATCATTTAGATTATTTAATTATTACTCATGATCATTTTGACCATTATGGGGAAGCAAAGGATATTTGTGATGAGGTTAAAGTGAAAAAGGTTATAACCTCATCAATATCTAAGTTATCTTTTCAAAGACAAATCAAAATCAGCTCTCCTTATACCATAAAATTAGGAAAAGATGAATTAATCTTATATCCCCCAGAAAAACAATATTTAGATGAGAATAATAATAGTATTATTACTTTTCTAAAAAGCGAATTAAATTTTTTATTTCTAGGTGATTTAGTTATGACTGGTGAAGAAAGATTAAATGGTTTTAAAGAAAAAATAGATGTTTTAAAAGTGGGACATCATGGTTCTCAAACAGCAACATCGCCTAATCTTCTAAGTATTTTAAAACCAAAATATGCTATTATTCAAACCGGAAGAGTTAAATCTTTTGGCTTCCCCGATCAGGAGTTAATTAATCGATTAAATAATTATCAAATAAAAACATATCGAACTGATCTTCATTACACAATTGTTTATCAAAATAAAAAATTTACTTATCTAAATCAATAGCAGTATTCTTTAAAATATGGTAAAATATAAACAAGAGGTAAAATATGGCTAAAGTATATTTATTTTTGGGAAATGAAGAATATCTAAACAAAGTCAAAATTGAAAGGCTTATTAAAGAATCTGTAGCTGACGAATACAATATCAACTATTATGATATGGAAGAAAAAAATGTTAGTTTCGCAGTTGAAGATGCGCAAACGGCACCTTTTTTGTGTGAAGAAAAAATTGTTGTTTTAAGACATCCAAAGTTTTTAACATCAGCTGCTAAGGTAGAGATTGAACACGATACTAAAGCATTTGTTAGGTATTTAAATAACCCTAGTCCATATACTATCTTTATTATTGATGCTAGCGATTTAAAACTAGACAATCGTAAGGAAGTAGTGAAAGCTTTACTTAAAGTTGCAATTAAAGAAGAAAGCGAATCATTATCTGATGTTGAGTTTGTAGGTTGGGTAATTAGACAGTTTTCTCAAAATAATTTAAAAATTAGCCAAAGAGCTGCACAAACTTTTTTAAGTAGAACAGGAACAAATTTAATAAATGCAAGTAATGAAATAGATAAGTTACTTTTATATTGTATGGGTAAAAATGAAGTTACAGAAGAAGATGTAATTAACTTAACTACAAAAGAATTAGAACAAGATATTTTTAGTTTTACTAATGCCATTATGAAAAAAAATAAAATGAAGGCGATTGAGGTTTATCGTGATCTTGTTGCCACAAACAAATTTGAGCCAATTCAGTTATTAATTACATCAAGCAATAATCTAAAAGATTGTTATTTAGTAAAGCTATTAATGGAGAAAAACTACAAGCAAAATCAAATCGCAGAAAGTTTAGAAGTTTCTCCTGGTAGAGCTTACTATCTAATGCGTGATGCTCGTTCTTTAGATAAGGAAAGAGCAGCAGAACTTATTCAAAAGTTTGCTGAGTTAGATTTCAAAATAAAATCAGGCCAAATAGAGTCAGATACAGGATTAGAGTTTTTATTATTTAGTCTATAAAAAAAAGCCGTTATTCACGACTTATTTTGGTGCTATTTTATTGATAGCCTTACAAAGATGAGATTTCTTTCTAGCAACTGAGTTTTTATGGTATACACCTTTACCTTGAGCTGTGTCAAGTCTCTTAGCTGCTACTTTGTAAAGTTCTAAAGCTTCTGCGTAGTTATCATTAGAAATAGCTAATTCTACTTTTTTAATAGCTGTACGTACTGATGATTTTAAAGAAACATTTCTTAGTCTTCTTTTCTCATTTGTAATATTACGTTTAGCTTGTTGTTTAATATTTGCCATAGTAACCTCCAATATTTATCTATAATATTATACCAAATAATTTATAAAAAAGCAAGGAAATAAAATCCGAGGTGGAAAATGAATAAAATAAATATCTATGGTGCTGGTATTTCCGGTATGACAGCAGCCATTTATTTAAAGAAAAGAAATCCAAAATTAGATATTACTTTATATGAAGCTAATGATCGTGTTGGTCAAAAGATTCTTAGAACAGGAAATGGCAAGTGTAATTTAAGTAATACCGATTTGGACAATGCTAGTAACTATAATAATTCTTCATTTATGGAAGAGGTTTTAAAGATAACAAATAGCAAAGATCTAAATAGTTTTGTTTTGGATGATTTAGGTTTAGTCTTAAGAAAAGATGATTATGGAAGATTGTATCCATATAGTGAAAAAGCAACATCAGTTTTAACTGCTTACTTACAAAAACTTAAAGAATTAGATATCAAAGTTGTAACTTCTTTTCGTGGTGATTTAGATTTAAAAGGAATTACAATCATCGCAACTGGAAGTTATGCTCAAAGTAAATATAATGGTTATAACTATTTTACTAACTTAGGACATAAAGTAACTGATTTAAATCCAGCCCTAACAACCCTAAAGGTAAAAGAAGATTTAAGACCTTTGAAAGGACTTCGCTTTAAAGTAAAGGCAAGTATTTTAAAAGGCAATAAAGTTTTATTTAGTGATGAAGGTGAAGTGCAATTTAGAGAAGATGCCTTATCAGGGATTGTTACTTTAGATCTTTCTCGTTATTACGAAGAAGGGTGTGAGGTAAGTTTTGATTTAGTTCCAGAATATTCAAAAGAAGAGTTAAAAACACTAAAAGCAAAGTTTAAAGATGAAGATCAACTTTTAAATTCACTTTTACCTAAAATGTTAGCTTTAGAAGTTAAAAAAAGAGGTAATATTATATCTACTTTAAAAGATTTTAGATTTACCACTTTAGGTTTAAATAGTTATAATGAAGCACAAATTACTAAAGGTGGTTTAGACTTAAGCGAAATTGGTTATGATTTTTCTTCCAAAATTAAACCTAATTTGTATGTAATTGGGGAAGTGTTAGATATTGATGCAAGGTGTGGAGGATTCAATATTGGCTTTGCGATTATCTCTGGTATAACAGCTGGAAAAAGCATTTTAAAAAAACATAATTCTTTATAAATTTAGTTGTTTATAGTATAATATAATATATAGAAGGTGAATATATGAATCTACCAAATAAATTAACACTGTTTAGAGTTGCATTAATTCCAGTTATTGTTATTATAGCTTTAATTAGTCCTCTTTATGATAGTTATATTTTTAAAGAAGTTACAGTAGGAAACTTTATTATTTTAATTGTTTTTTTAATTGCTTCGTTTACGGATTACCTAGATGGACACATTGCAAGAAAAAATAATCTTATTACCGATTTTGGGAAATTTATGGATCCAATGGCTGACAAAGTCTTAGTAATCTCTACATTGCTTATCCTTTTAGAACAAGGTAAAATGACAGCATTTGGTTTTCCTTTAGGATTTGTTTTGATCCTTATTGTAGCTAGAGAGTTTATGGTTACGGGAATTAGGCTAATTGCTGTTCAAAATAATGTTGTTATAGCAGCAAGTAAACTAGGCAAAATCAAAACAGTATCGCAAATGGTTATGGTAATATTTTTATTACTAGAATGCTATCCATTTACATTTATTGGAGGAAATGCGAAAGACATAACTGCATTAATATTAATTAGCTTTGCAGGGCTAACTACACTAGTATCGGGAATAGATTACTTTATTAAAAATAAAGATGTAATATTAAAATCAAAATAGGAGGAAGAAAATGGCTAAAGAAAAAGAACAAGCTTTGAAGGAAGCCTTCAAGCAAATAGAAAAAGAATATGGTAAAGGTTCAATCATGAAACTTGGTGATCACTCAATTGGTGATATCGAAGTTATTTCATCAGGATCTTTAAAATTAGATATCGCACTTGGTGTTATGGGTTATCCAAGAGGTAGAATTGTAGAGATATATGGACCAGAAGGTTCAGGAAAAACGACTTTTGCTTTACATGCGATAGCAGAAGCTCAAAAAGCTGGAGGCTATGCAGCATTTATTGATGCTGAGCATGCATTAGACCCTAAATATGCAGCTGCTTTAGGAGTAGATATTGAGAATTTAATTCTTTCTCAACCAGATACTGGAGAACAAGCTTTAGAGATTGCTGAGTACTTAATTAGAAGTGGGGCGATTGATATTATCGTAATAGATTCAGTTGCAGCTTTAGTACCAAAAGCAGAAATTGATGGTGATATGGGAGATGCACATGTAGCCTTACAAGCAAGACTTATGAGTCAAGCGATGAGAAAACTAAGTGGTGTTATTTCTAAAACAAAAACAATTGCTATTTTTATTAACCAAATTAGAGAAAAAGTAGGAGTTTTCTTTGGTAACCCAGAAACTACAACTGGAGGTAGAGCCTTAAAGTTCTACTCTACAATTCGTTTAGATGTTAGACGTATTGAACAATTAAAGAGCGAAGGAGATCCAATAGGTAACTTAACTAGAATTAGAGTTGTAAAGAATAAAGTAGCTCCTCCATTTAGAGTTTGCGATGTTGATTTAATTTATGGTAAAGGTGTTTCTCGTACAGCTGAAATTATCGATATGGCAGTTGATAAAGATATTGTGAAGAAATCAGGATCTTGGTATGCATACAATGATGAGAAATTAGGCCAAGGAAAAGAGAACGTGAAGAAGTTCTTAGAAGAAAATCCTAACCTTACGAAAGAAATAGAAGATAAAGTTAGAGAAGCATATAAATAATAGTCTTGTTTATCAAGACTATTTTTTTATGATAGGTAAAAAAGGCTTAAATCTTTTAATTGACTAAACCACTTATTTGGTGTATAATAACTATAGATATTTATATAAACTAATTTATAAAGATCAGATATATTAAATGATGGAGGTAGATATGAACGAATTAATTGTTATGGCGGTATCACCTGCTGTAACAGTAGTATTAATTGTTCTAGGCTCCATATTGCTATTAGCTGGTGGATTTGCTCTTGGCTTTTACGTAGTTCGCTCCAAACTAAAAAAAGCGGGACAATCTGCTAAAGCATTTTTAGAAGTTGCTCAGAAAGAAGCTGACGAATATAAAAAGGAATTGATACTTGGTGCTAAACGAGAAGTTCATCTATTAAAACAAGAATTTGAAAAAGAAAATAGAGAACGTACAAATTACTTAAATTCTTTAGAAACAAAAGTAACACAAAGGGAAGAAAGATTAGATAATCGTAGCATCAATCTTGATAAAAGAGAAAGTACTATTTCTCGCAAAGAAGAAGCTTTAGAAAAGCAAAAAGTAGAATTAGACGAAAAAACTAGCAAAGTGGAGACACTAGTTCAAGAACAAACAGAAAAATTATTGGAAATTTCTAAACTAGACAAAGAAGAAGCAAAGAAGATAGTTCTAAAACAAATTGAAGAAGAAATGGATTTAGAAATATCTCAGATTGTGAAAGAGGGAGTTGACAAAGCTAACGCCGAAGTTCATAAGAAGACAAAAGAACTTTTAACACAAGTTATTCAAACTTATGCAGGCGAGATTGTAGCTGAACAAACAGTTTCAGTAGTTAACTTACCTAATGATGAAATGAAGGGAAGGATAATAGGAAGAGAAGGAAGAAACATCCGTGCTTTAGAAGCTGCTACTGGAGTTGATTTGATTATCGACGATACACCAGAAGCTGTAGTTGTTTCTTGTTTTGATCCTGTTAGAAGAGAAGTTGCTAGAAGAACTTTAGAAGCTTTAATTTCTGATGGTAGAATTCAACCAACAAGAATTGAAGAAATTGTTCAAAAGTTTGAGAAAGAAATGGAACTTGAAATTAAAGAAGCTGGAGATAAAGCAGTTTATGATACAGGTATTGGCCGTGTACATCCAGAATTAGTAAAATTACTTGGAAGATTAAAATTCCGTACTAGTTATGGTCAAAATGCTCTAGCTCATTCAATTGAAGTTGCAATGATCGCCGGCAATTTAGCAGTTGAAATTGGAGAAAACGAAATCGTAGCTCGCCGTGCAGGCTTATTCCATGATATTGGAAAAGCAGTAGATACTACTATGGAAGGTAGTCACGTAGAGTTAGGTGCTGATATTGTTAGAAGATATCGTGAAAGACCAGAAGTTATTGATGCCGTATTAAGCCATCATGGAGATGAAACAGCTAATTCAATTATTGCTGTTTTAGTGGCAACAGCTGATACTATTTCTGCCGCTCGTCCAGGAGCAAGAAACGAATCTATCGAAGCATATATCAAACGTTTAGAAGCCCTAGAAGCCCTAGTTTCAAAACACAAAGGTGTAGAGCGCAGTTATGCATTACAAGCAGGCAGAGAAATCAGAGTAATGGTTAAACCAGCTGAAATCAATGATGCTCAAGCAGAAAAGCTAGCTCTTGAATTAAAGAAAGAAATTGAAAAAGAACTAACTTACCCAGGTACAATTAAGATTACAGTAATTAGAGAAACAAGGGTAAATCAAGTTGCAAAATAGGAAATGAGCAATCATTTCCTTTTTTTATAAAAATGTGGTATAATGTTTATATTCTAGAAGGCGGTACTAAATGAAGATATTGATTGTAGGGGATATTTATTCTAAACTAGGAAGAAAGGCTTTTGCTTCAGGGTTAGCTAAAATTAAAGCAAAAGAGACAATTAACTTTCTTATAGTAAATGGAGAAAATATAACTCACGGAAAAGGAATGAATGAGAAACATTATAAATGGTTACTAGAGCAAGGAGTCAATGTAGTTACTTTAGGTAATCATGCTTTTAATAATAAAGAGATCTTTAACTATATAAACAAAACAAAAAATATCGTAAGACCAGCAAATATTGACACAGAATATGGTGTTGGATATGTTACCAAAAAATACAATGACCTAACAATTACTGTAATCCAAGTTTTAGGCCAAATTTTTATGCCAGGTAATAATACTAAAAATCCTTTTTTAGTTGTAGATGAAATTTTAGAAAATGTAAAAAGTGATATCTATATTTGTGATTTCCATAGTGAAGCTACAAGTGAAGCTATTGCTTTTGGTTATTACTTTACAAGTAAAATTGATATTATTTTTGGAACTCATACACATGTTCAAACAAACGACGCTACAATTCTAAATGGGAAAACAGCTTATATTACTGATGTAGGTATGACTGGTGCTTTAGAGAGTGTACTTGGTGTTCAAAAAGATATCATCATTACTCGTTTCTTAGGAAAAGAGACTCTAAGATTTGAGCCAGAGAACGAAGGTAAAACTCAATTTTCGGCGATTTTAGTAGAATATGATGAACAATTAAAAAAAGTTTCTAAAATAGAAACAATAAGGATTATTGAATAGGAGGATCTATGTTACCAATAATTGAAACCGAAAGATTAATCCTTCGTTTAATTGATGATGAAGACATACATGATTTTTATGAATTTGCCAAGTTGCCAGATGTTGCTCATTTAGCTGGTTGGAGACCACATGTGAATGAAAAAGAAACAAAAATTGTTATTAGGATGTCTCGTGATAAAATTAGGTTTGGGCAGTTAGGTAATTTTGCTATTATTTTAAAAGAAACAGGAAAAATGATTGGCACAATTGAACTTCATAGTTATACCAAAGATTATAAAGCCGAGTTAGGATTTTGTCTTAATCCAAAGTATTGGAATCAAGGCTATATAACAGAAGCAGCTAAGGCAGTAGTTGTTTGGGGGTTTGATGAAGTACATTTAAAAAGAATTGAGGCTCATACTTTTTTAGACAATCTATCATCACAAAAGGTCTTGGAAAAACTTAATTTTACTTTTGAAGGAATTAAGAAAAAAGGATATCAAGCCTATGATGGAAAAACTTATGATGTAAAGGCCTATGGTATTACGGATGATGATTTTTATAATTTAGTAAGAAAAAACGGGATTAAATAATAATCCCGATTTTTTTATATAAATTATCTGTAAAATATTCATTTTCTAAAGGAATCCATTCATTTAAAAATTGTAAGTAAATAGCTGGTGTTTCTCTTTGTTTTAAACGACTAATTTGTTCTTTTTTACATAATGTTAGCAAGACACTAGTGTCATAATAAGGAAATAGTTTTTCATGTAAACTATAAACACCTTCAAAAACAATAAGATTAGAAGTTTCGATTGTTACTGGATAGTATTCTTGGACTTTGCAATCAAAAGCTTGATAAGTATAAGTAGTATTGTGCTTAATTTCTCTTAAAACTTTTTCTATTTCTTCATAATTAATATTGCCACCTATTTCTGCTAATCTTTCTTTAGTTTTTAAAAAGTTAGGTAAAAAGAAATGGTCAATATGAATAATAGTTGCGTTGTATTTTTCTTTTAAAGTTAGAGCTACAGTAGTTTTACCAGAGCTAGATCTACCATCAATTGCAACGATTAGTTTATTTTTTTCTTTGATTAAATTATCAAGAAAATAAAACAAATGAAAATCTTTTAATCCTGGTGTTAAATTAGAACTTTGAATAATACGATAGTGAGGATCATATGCTTTTTTAAAAGCTTCACTATGGTGAATAGCAGGGTATCCTAACTTTTTATAATTTTCTATCTTCTTTAAAGAATCATCATAATCTAAGGCTATTTCTTTGGATTTAATTAAATCTAAAAGAAGAGCTAATTTCTCGTCCATACTTGCAATTGAACCTTGATTGTTATTAATAGTTTCTTTAAATGAATCAAATAAGTAGTGAAGAGAAAACTCGGAAGCTTTATAATTTCCAAGATTTACTCTTACAACATCCTCGCTTATATATTCGTATAAAAACTTACTATTAGGTTTTGCTTTTTCATATTCTTGAACCAAAAAAGCATAACTATCGTTTGTAATAGTTTCATTTAGGTGATATTCACTTTGGTGAATCATTTTGATATAGTCTTCAATTTCTGATTTCGGATAATGAAGAGCAAAATAAAGCAAATATTTTTTCATACCTCACCTCTAACAAACATATTCTAACACAAGATTTTCTAATATACAATATACTTGTATTTAAATATTAATAAATGCTAATTTGCAAATTTAAACGTAAACCTTGTTGACAAAACAATAAAAATTTGATAGAGTAATAATGAACTCCGAATCATTCTAGTGGGGGACCCAATTACTGGGGTGAATCGCTTAAGAAAAGCATAAGGCAACTTAATTGTCTGAACCCGTCAGCTAACCTCATAGGAGTGATTAAGCGTATAACTATAGTTATGCGTTTTTTTAATATAAACGGAGGTAGATTAAAATGGATGGAATGTTATTTAACATTTTATTGAAAGTCGCAATCGTTTTGATTGTTGGCTTTATCGGAGGACAGGTAGCTAAAGCTTTAAAATTGCCTAATGTTTCTGGTTATTTAGTATTTGGTGTATTACTAGGACCATCACTAGGATTAATCGTTCCTGGTTTTAAAGGATTAATTAATGCTAATGATCAAGATACTTTGAGATTTATTAGCGAAATGGCTTTAGCGTTTATTGCTTTTAGTATTGGTAGTGAATTTAATGTTGCTAATATTAAAAAGCAAGGTAAGGAGATTACAATCCTCACAGCATTTGAGGTATTAGGAGCAGTATTATTAGTATTCTTATTAATGTTAGTTGTACCAAAACCACAGAGTTTTAATGAGGCCCATGGAATTATTGGTTATGAGCCTTTCGCAAAACCAAATATTGCAATGTCAATGGTACTTGCAAGTATGTCAGCAGCAACAGCTCCAGCAGCAACGTTGATGGTTATTAGGCAATATCGTGCTTATGGCCCAGTTACAAGAGCAATTTTACCAATTACTGCTTTAGATGATATTTTTGGTATTATTGTATTTGGATTCTTTAGTTCAATTGCCCAAATCTTAGTACCATCACCAGGAGTTGATATGCCATTATGGTTAATGATTAGTAAACCATTTATTGAAGTATTTGGTTCAATGATTGTAGGTGCTATTATTGGTATAGTATTATCTTATGCAGCAAGGAAGTTTGATCGCGAAAGAGACAATATTCAAGTATTAGCCGTTGCATCAATTGTGTTAACAGTTGGATTATTTAATTTATTAAATCATGATAAATTATTAGGCCAATACGGAATTAGTCTTTCATCATTGTTATCTAGTATTGTAACTGGAGCGATGATAGCTAATCTTACAAGAAGACCAGACCGTACATTCCAATCAGTTAATGATTTTACTACACCATTCTATATTATTTTCTTTACAATGGCTGGTGCTAGTTTAGATTTAGGAATTTTAAAAGTGGAATGGATGATAGCAATTGTAGCATTGGTATACATTTTTGCTCGTGGATTTGGTAAATGGTTAGGTACGGCAATCGGGGCAAAAATAGCTAATAGTCACCCAAATGTTCGCAAGTGGTTGGGCTTAGGGTTATTACCTCAAGGGGGAATTTCCATTGGGTTATTAGTAATTGTTGGGGCAACATTACCATCTATGTATCCAATTATTTCCACAATCATTATGTTAAGCATTTTAGTATATGAGACGACAGGACCAATCTTTGCGAAGATTTCGATATCTAAAGCAGGAGAAATTAATGGTCTTGATAAATTACAAGAATTATCAAGTGTGGAAGACTTGGTTCCACAAGAATAGGAGAATAAATTATGAACGTATTATTTATTGTATTAAACGATTTAGCGTATTTAGATGAAATTTTAGAAGAGTTTGTATCATTAAAAGTTAGAGGAGCTACTATTATTGAATCAGAAGGAATGGCGGCAGCTATTCTAAAAAGAGATGGACTTGGTGGTTTATTAGGTGGTGGTTTATTTAAAGTTGAAACTAAAGATATTCAACAAAACTCTAAAACTATTTTTACAGTTATACCAGATGAAGAAACACTAGAAAAAGCAGTAAATTCTGTGAGAAAGATTGTAGAAAGATCAAGACAAAAAACAGTAGGATTTATGTTTACTGTTCCTGTTTCAGGAATTTATCCTTTATCGCCTAAAAAACCTAAATAACCTACCTTTCTTAATAGGCGATTAAAGAAATATTAAAAAGAAAAGATAAGAGCTTAGTTTCTTATCTTTTTATTATTAGGTAAAATAATATACAAAATCTTTACATTACACGACTTGTTTACATATAATCTTTGTGATATACTTTACGTATGAGAAAAGAAAATAATAAATATATTGAACCATCTCTAAGTTGTGCTCGTAAGAGAACTAAAGATGAAATTGAATATTCTAATTTTGCATTTAATCCTAAAGTTTTAGGTTTGGGAGAAGGGAAAACTTATTTACTTAAGACTTTTGGTTGTCAAGCAAATTTATCTGATAGTGAAAAGATAAGAGGAATTTTAAATCATTTAGGTTTTACAGAAACAGTAGAGGAAAAAGAAGCAGATTTAATTTTATTAAACACTTGTGCAGTTAGAAAAACAGCAGAAGATCGCTCTTTTGGGGAAATAGGAAGAATTAAAAGTTTAAAGAAAACAAATCATAATTTAATAATTGGTATGTGTGGTTGTATGCCTCAAGAAGAAGCAACAATTAATACTTTAAAGACAAAACATCCAGAAATTGATTTAGTGTTTGGAACTCATAATATTAATTTGTTACCTGAATATCTAGAAAGAATTTTGATTAATAAGGAGAAAGTTATTGAAGTTTTTTCAGTTGAAGGTAATGTTGTTGAGGGGATGCCTAAAGTAAGAGATCATAAGATTAAAGCTTGGGTTGATATTATGTATGGCTGTGATGAATTTTGCACATATTGTATTGTTCCTTACACGAGAGGAAAAGAAAGATCAAGGAAGAAAGAAGATATCTTAAAGGAGATAAAAGCTTTAGTTAAAGAAGGATATAAAGAAGTCACTTTACTTGGTCAAAACGTAAATGCTTATAATGATGGCGATTTTGGTTTTGGAGATTTACTTGAAGCAATAGCTAAGACTAATATTCCCCGAATTAGGTTTACTACATCTCATCCTCGTGATTTAGATTTAAGAACAATTGAGGTTATGGGTAAGTATCCTAATATTATGCCGCATTTACATTTACCTGTTCAGTCAGGAAGTAATGATATTTTAAAGAAGATGAACCGCAAATATACTAAAGAAATCTATTTAGAAAAAGTTGCGAAGTTAAGAGAATCGGTACCAGGAATTTCTTTAACTACTGATATTATTGTAGCTTTTCCTAATGAAACTGAAAGTGACTTTTTAGATACCTTATCTTTAGTTAAAGAGGCAGGGTTTGAAGGGGCATATACTTTTATCTTTTCTAAAAGAGAAGGGACTCCAGCTTTTAAATATGAAAACAATGTTTTACCAAAAGAGGCTAAAGAAAGACTACTTAAGTTAAATGAGGAAATCAACCAAGGATTTTTAAAAGGAAACAAAAGATTTGAAAAAGAGATTGTAAAAGTATTGGTAGATGGATTTAGTGATAAAGATGAATCAGTGTTATCTGGATATACAGAACACAATAAGTTAGTTAATTTTAACGGAGATAAATCTTTGATTGGAAAGATTGCAAATGTTAAGATTACTAAAGCATATACATGGCATTTGAAAGGAGAATTGCAAAAATGAAAGAAGTAATTGTTATTGAGAATTTGGTAAAGACGTTTAAGCTTTCACCAAAACAAATGAAGACTTTAAAAACTAAAGACAAGAAAAAAGTTGCAGTTAATGATGTAAGTTTTACTACTTACGAAGGGGAAATCTTTGGTTTAGTTGGGCCTAATGGGGCAGGTAAAACTACAGCTCTTCGTTGTATCTCAACTTTAATTAAACCAGATTCTGGTAAAATCACAATTAAGGGAATTGATATTTCCGAAGAACTCAAAATTAAAAAGAAACTAGCATTTTTAACTAGTGAATTGAAGTTAGAAGACAAGTTTTCACCAAACTATTTATTTGATTATTATTCTAACTTACATGATGTACCTAAAGATATAGCAACTGCAAGAAAGCAAGATTTATTTACTCGTTTTGAAGTTAATGAATTTAGTGATACTAAAATAGGTGATTTATCTACAGGTATGAAACAAAAAGTTTCAGTTGCAATTAGTTTAGTTCATCAACCAGATATAATTGTATTTGATGAGCCAACTAATGGATTAGATGTTTATACTGCGAAGATTGTGACTGATTATTTATTGGAATTAAAAAAACAAGGGAAGTCAATAATTATAAGCACACATATTATGAGCCTTGTAGAAAAGTTGTGTGATCGTGTTGGATTAATTTTTAATGGAAAAATGGTTATTTGCGATACACTGGATAAAGTTTTAGACTCTGTTCCTTCAAAAGATTTAGAAGAAGTATTTATTAAGTTATATCAAGAGGAGGGAGCACAATGAAAAAGATTTGGGCAATAGCTAAAAAAGACTTAGATAAAGTTTTTAAATTTCCTGGAACTTTATTTACTACTGTTTTCCTACCTGGACTTATTTTCTTTTTAGTGTATACTTCAATTTCTGTAATTATCAATAGACAAATTGATAAAGAACAAGATAAAGAGAAAATAGTTTATGTTTATGAAGCACCAACAGGTTTTACTGAATTTCAAACATATGCATCACAAAATGAGTTATTAGATACTTCACTTACATTTGTTTATTCTGACTATGAATATACAAGAGCTGAGTTAGAGGCTAAAATGAAAGATGATGAACATTATATAATTATTGTTTTTGATGAAGATTTTTATAACAAGGCAGTAGCTGTTACTAATGAAACACCAGCTGAAGATTTACCAAATGTTAAGATATTATATAATGATCAAAATGAGTTTTTAGCACCAACAGCACAGGCTTTATATTATTTTATGGCCGCTTATAAAAACTTTTTAGTTAATCAAGAGTTAAGTAGTGTAGGTAAAACAACAGAGATCTTTACTTATCAAATGGAAAGCATTTTAGATGAAGTTACTCAAAACACAATGATATTTGCCATGATGTTACCTATGATGTTAATGATTATTATTTTCTCTGGAACATTGGGTATTGGTGTTGATGCAATAGCAGGAGAAAAAGAAAGAGGAACTTTAGCTTCATTGTTAATGATGCCTGTTCGTAGGGAACAAATTATTATAGGTAAGATGTTATCAACTAGTATTTTATCTTTACTTGTAGCAGCATCTTCATTTATTGGTATGCTATCAAGTACTTTAGTTGGTGGTGAAAATATGTTTGGTATTGATTTAACAGCAGAGTTAGGATATGGTTTTAGTGATTATATGATGTTACTACTTATCATAATTGTTATTGCTTTTACAGTATCAATTTTAGTTTTAATTTGTTCAACATTAGGAAAGAATCCACAACAAGCTGCAAGTTATGCGATGCCTTTATATATCGTTTGTATCATGTTAGGAATTGCTGCTTCATCAACAGATTTAGGTTTAGGATTTGGGAAATATTTTGTACCTATCTTTAATTTAAATGTTTTATTAAGCGATTTGATTTCATTTAAATTAACAGTTGGAAATGGACTTGCAACTGTTGGTTCATCAATAGTCTTTATTGGTGTAATTGTAATGTTACTTGTAAGGGCGTTTAGAAGTGAACGAATCCTATTTGACAAACAATAAAAAATAATGTATACTAATCTATATGAATAAATCTTCAGGGCAGGGTGTAATTCCCGACCGGTGGTAAAAGTCCACGAGTTTCTAATTTAGAGACGCGATTTGGTGCAATTCCAAAACCGATAGTATAGTCTAGACGAAAGAAGGGGTCTATTGAGTTAGATTGATTTTTTGCTCGTGAGGATTTTCACGAGTTTTTTATTGGAGGTAACATGAATCAGACTCTAAAAATTATTTTAATAAGTGTATCAATTGCTTTATTAGTAGCATTAATTATTAGAGCTTTGATTAAAAACAAAAAAGAAAAAGATAAACCAAGTTTGGGTAAAAGAAGAAATCAACTAAGAATAATGATTTTGATTGCAATTTTTAGTTCGTTTTCGGTAATAGCATATCAGCTTAATTTCTCTTTACCTTTCTTTCCCCCATTTTTAAAAATTCATTTTTCTAATTTGCCGATTTTAATAGGTGGATTTACTTTAGGACCAGTATCAGCAATTGGAATATTGATTTTAAGATTTCTATTTGGAATTTTAACAACTAATTCAGCATATGTAGGGGAAATAACTGATTTAATTATTGGCTTTGCTTCAGTTATTCCGGCTGCAATTATTTATAAAAAATATAGAACAAAAAAAGGAGCCAGTATCTCCTTAGTTGTAAGTAGTATTGCTTGGATAATAACAGCTGTCATTATTAATTATATTTTTATTATTCCAACATATATCAAATTATACTTTAATGGTGATGTAGAGACATTTGTTGAAATGATTAGTGTAATTCCTGGTGTTAATCAAGATAACTATATGGGTAAGTATTTACTTTATGGAGCATTACCTTTTAATATGCTTTTATCAATAATGATAAATATAATTACTTTCTTAGTTTATAAGAGAATTTCACCACTAGTACACGAGTTTACAGAAAAAGAAGTTTTGGAAGTAATAGAGGAAACTGAAGAACAAAAAAACACATTAGAATAACTAATGTGTTTTTTATTTATTTATATTTCATTACGATAGGACCCCAAACAGTACCAGATGGTGCTGTTGTGCCTCTTTCAAGTCTCATATGTAACTCGTTACCCACAAAGACATATACTTCTTTACCCCATTCATTTTCAAAATGTTTTTTGATATCACTATCGTAGTTAAAGGTTAATTTATCTTCTCCTTCTTCAAAAGTTCCAGTATAGATTTCATCTGCAACTTCATCTTGAAATTTACTTACTCTTTTAAAAGTGTGGTCTTGATAATTTAAGTATAGCTTGACTTCCTTATATGTGGTTGCTAACATATCTAAAGTCACAAATTTGCTAGTATTTTTGTATTTAACTGATTCCGTATATTCATAACAAGTATAAGTTTTTTTATCACTTGAGCAAGAACAAGATGTTAGTAGAAACACACCCAATAATAAAACAAAGATTAAAAATATTTTTTTCATATTATTCCCTCTCATTTATATGTTGATCAAATTTATGAATGTTTTTCTTTGTTCCTAAAACAAATATTTCATCACCTGGTAAAATTGAATCGTCCCCAGTAGGAGAAAAGTGTTTGTTTACTCTTTTAATTAAAAGCAAGTTAATGCCAAAAACATTTCTAGCATTTAATGTTTTTAGTTTAACTGGTTTAATTGTCATATTAACTGATAGTTGAACAACAACATATTCTTCAGATAAGTTGAAGTAGTTTGAAAAGCTATCAGATACTAATTTGTTAGCAAGTTGAATACCAGCAATTTTTTGAGGAATGATGATATCTGTTGCTCCAATTCTTTGCATAACAGAAGCATATTTCTCATCATCAATTCTTACAGTAATTTTTTCTACACCCATTTCTTTTAGGGTAATAACAGTAATTAGACTTGCTTGAAAGTTTGAACCAAAAGCTACAACAGCATGATCAACATTTTCAATTCCAATTTCCCTTAAAGCATCTTCGTTTGTAGAGTCACAAATAAAGGCATTTTCTACAAACTCTCCAGCTTTTTGCACATTAGCACCATTGATATCAATGGCAATAATATCAACGTTTAATTTGTTTAATTCTTCTACAAGACCTAAGCCAAAGCGACCTAAGCCTAAAACAGCAATAGTTTTTTTCATTTTTATATCTCCTAACCAATAATGATTTTTTCTTCTAAATAAGATACAGGTTCTGTACCTTCTTTATTCCAACGTTTATTTAATAAACTGATAATTGTGATTGGCCCTAAACGGCCAATAAGCATTGTAGCTGAAATTAATATTTTACTAACCCAATGTAATGTAGGTGTAATACCTTCAGAGTTACCAACAGTAGAAAAGGCTGATAATGTTTCAAACATAATTTTAATTAAATCAGCATCTTCGCTTGCAGTATTTAGTTGTTCAATAACTGAAACAAATAAAACAATCATCGCTAGATAAACAATTGAAAGTACAATCAAGACAAAAGTTTTTGAAATTGAATCTTTTGAAATTTCTCGATTATGAGTAACAGGTCTTGTTCCTCTTGCAAAAGAACCAATATATTTTGCAGCAGTAAAGAAAGTCGTTGTCTTAATACCGCCACCAGTACCGGCTGGGGATGCTCCTATGTACATTAAGAAGCAAAAGATTAAAGCTCCAGGAAGCGAAATTTTTGAAAAGTCATATGTACTAAAACCTGCTGTCCTAGCAGTTGTACTTTGGAACGCTGCTTGTAACCAAGTCATTGCACTACCTTCAGTAATTTTTAATAATATGGTACCTAGAACTAGTAATAGTAAGGTCATTTTTAAAACAATTTTTGTATGAATAGATAGTCTTTTTGTTTTAGGATACAAGAAGATTTCGTATATTACTATGAATCCAATTCCTCCTAAAATGATTAAAGCCATCGTATTTAAGTTTAATAAAAGATGTCCTTTATATGGCATTAAAGAGCTACTTCCTATGACATCTAAACCAGCATTATTAAAAGCGGATCCAGCATGGAAGATACTAATCCAAATTGCTTTGTCAGTAGGAAAATCATTTCTAAAGATAAAGAAATTTCCGATAGCTCCTAATAGTTGAATACAAAAACTAATTAAGAAAGTAGCCTTAAGAAGTTTTAAAATACCTCTTGTAGAATCTAAGTTTAGCGCCTCTTTTAATAAGAAGCGGTCTGCTTGATTAATTCTTAATCCTAAAAGGTATAAAACAAACATTGAAATGTTTACAAACCCTAAGCCACCAATCTCAATTAAGACATAGATTACAATTTGCCCGAACATAGTATAAGTATCAGCAACAGAAGTTGCAGTTGGTACTAAGCCTGTCACACAAACAGAAGAAGTAGCCATAAACAATGCATTTACAAATCCGAGTTTAATTCCTTCTTTTGTTGCAAAAGGCAGTAATAAAAGAATTGTACCAATTAAAATTATTGAAACAAAGCTTATTATAATTATTAAAAATGGCGAAATTTTTTTCTTTTTTTCCATCTTTTTGTCCTCTATTATGGTAAATATTATAACACTATCTGCTATATTTGTCAATTTAGGATTTATAAGAGGATTGTAAAATAAAAAAGAGCTTAATATTAAGCTCTTTAATATTCTATCTTATTATAGACCCCAGATTAAGAAACATAATACCCAACCAGTTAACACTGCAACCAAAGTGAATGGAACACTGATTTTCATGAAAGTACCAGTTTTAACTTCATGACCTTCTCGACGTAACATCCCGATACCTGTAATATTAGCACTTGCACCAACTGGTGTAATGTTACCACCTAAAGTAGCGCCGATTAATAAACCGAAGTATAATAGATATGCTTTATTATCTCCAGGGGCTAAACCTAAACCTGGAAGTAAAGCGGTAATTACAGGTAACATTGTCATCACATAAGGTATGTTATCTACAAACGCTGAAATGATTACTGAGATAAATACGATAATTGTATATAAAACGAAGATTGTTGCATTAGGGCTCATATTTAAACTATTAGCGATACTATTGAATGCTTCTCCAATTTTACCAATAATACCTAAAGCACCTAAACCACCAACTACGATAAATAAACCAAATAATAAAATTAATGTTTCAAAGTCTAAAGATTTAACAGCTTCTTTAGAAACTTCTTTTTTGTTATCTTTTGTTTTAATAAGTTTTCTAATAAAACCAATTAAGAAAATTGTAATACAAATGATACCATTTTTCATACTATCTAACCAAGGAACTGGGATAGTAAAGAATGATGCAATAATTAAAGCAACGATAATTCCTAATAATAAGAATGAAGGGAAATAATCTTTAACTTTAGTTTTTTCTACTTGTTCTAAAGGTTGAGTATACTTTCTAAATACAAATAATAAAACAAACGCTGATGCAAGAGCTCCTGCTTGAACAATGAAGAATAGATTTGGTTTTCCATTCATCCAGAAGAAATCTACAAAGTTCATATTGGTTTGTTGGGCTAATAGAATCGATGTTGTATCTCCTACTAAAGTTGCAGCACCTTGTAAGTTAGATGAAATCGCAATTGCGATAATACTTGGCACTGGATTAATTTTTAACTTCTTACATACTGTTAAGGCTACAGGTGCAACCATTAGTACTGTAGCTACGTTATCAATAAACGCAGAAACTAAACCGGAAAATAAAGATAAACCTACAATTGCCCATTTTACATTAGGAACTTTATTGATAATTACATCGGCCATTAAACTTGGCATCTTTGATTCAATAAAGAAGGCGACGACTCCCATAGTACCTGCTATCATCAAGAGTACGTTCCAAGAGCTAAAGTCGGTAAAGGCCTGAACTCCTGTTGCATCTACAGCTTCTAAAAATGTATGATCTTGATTTGTAATAAAGTTAACTATCATCAAGATGATAAATATTATTGCAGCTCCACTTGTAATATAAGGTCTTTTCTCACTAAACGCTAACATTAATGCATACATAATTAAAAACAGCACTAATGCGATAATCTGAATAACATTCATTATAAAACCTCCAATATGTTTTCATTATACACCATAAATCTTAAAAATACCAAAACTTTTTAAAATAATAGTAAATTAAGTTAAAATATGGTAGAATAGAATAAGGTGGTTTTATGAAGAAGATAACTTTAATTGATGGAAATAGCTTAATGTTTAGGGCTTTTTATGCTACATATTATACAGGAAGAATGATGCAAACTTCTCAAGGTTTATATACCAATGCTATTTATGGATTTGTAAATATGATAAATAGTCTATTAGAAAAGAAGGACATTAATTATGTTTTTGTAGCATTTGATGCTGGTAAGCAAACATTCCGTCATCAAGAGTATAAAGAATATAAAGGAACAAGGACTAAATTGCCGGATGAGTTAAAGGTACAAATTCCTTATATTAAAGAATATTTAGATGTTTTAGAAATCAAACATTTTGAGTCTTTAGACTATGAAGCAGATGACCTTATTGCTACAATGGCCAATTTATGCAAAGATAAGTTTGATGAAATTCATATTGTATCTGGGGATAAAGACTTACTTCAACTAGTAGATGATAAAATCACTGTTCACTTAACCAAATCGGGAGTTAAAGATTTAGATGAAAATAACATATCTAACTTTAAAGAAAAAAATAATATTTATCCTAACCAAGTAACAGATTATAAAGGATTAATCGGAGATTCATCTGATAACTTACCAGGCATTAGAGGTATTGGTCCTAAGACAGCAATTCAGTTATTAACTGATTATAAAGATTTAGAAGATATCTATTTAAATATTGAAGAGGTAAAGGGAAGAACTAAAACTCTTTTAGAAGATGGAAAGGAAGAAGCTTACAAAACTAAGTATCTTGCTACATTAGTAAAAGATGCTTATATTCCTTATGAGATTGAAGATTTAAACTATCAAAACTATGAACATCCTAAACTATACCGTTTCTATAAAGAAATGGAATTTAATAGTTTAATGAAGCAATCAGATCAAGGTGAGTTAGAAGAAAATCCTAATTTAGAAATTATTGAAGATTTAAATTATGACTTTAGTAAGTTAGAAAAAGAAATCACTCTTTCTTTAGAAACATATTACGAAAACTATTATAATAATAAAATTTTAGGACTTGCAATTAAAGATAAAAAACATCATCTTTTTGTATCAAAAGATGTTTTATTACAAAACAAGTCATTACATAATATATTAGGTAATGAAGAAACAAAGATTAACTTATTTGATTACAAGAAGACTTATGTTTTACTTAAAAAAAGAGGAATCAATTTAAAAAATGTTACATTTGATTTATTACTAGCTGCTTACTTAATTAACCCTAGTTATAGTAATGATGACATCCAAGTTGTAGCGCAAAACTTTCTTGAAACAAATATTCCTCATTATGATACAATATATAAAGAAAATAAAAAGTACCATATTCCAAGTTTAGATATCTATTCTCAATATGCAGCAGCTAAAAATGATTTAATTAATAAACTAAAGAAACAAGTTTTAGCTGAAATCAAAGAAAATGAAATTGAAGATTTATTTAAAATAGAGATCGAATTATCTAAAGTTCTAGGAGATATGGAAATATGTGGTTTGTTAATTGACCCATTAAAACTAACAGAAATTGGTGAAGAGTTTGAAGTTGAAGCTAATAAATACCAAGATGAGGTATTTATGTATGCTGGTGAAAAGTTCAACTTAAATTCTTATAAAGTTTTAGGCGAAATTTTATTTGAGAAATTAAAGTTGCCTGCTTATAAGAAAACTAAAACCGGCTATTCTACAAACTCAGAAGTATTAGAAAAGCTAGCTTATAGATATCCAATAGCTAAGGCTATCTTAGAATATAGATCTTATAATAAACTAATCACTACTTATGTAAATGGTTTATTAGAAGTAAAAGATGAAAACAATTATTTACATCCTATTTATAAACAAGCTCTAACAACTACAGGTAGATTATCTTCAATTGAACCTAATATTCAAAACATTCCGATAAGAACTGAAACTGGTCAAACTATTAGAAAAGTTTTTGTTTCACGTTTTAAAGATGGTTTAATTTTAAGTGCTGATTACTCGCAAATTGAATTAAGAGTATTAGCATCTTTATCTGAAGATGCAAAAATGATTGAGTTTTATAATCAAGGTTTAGATATTCATAGAGCTACAGCTGCTAGTATTTATGGGATTGATTATAATATGATAAACCCTAGTCAAAGACGAGATGCCAAGACAATTAACTTTGGGATTATTTATGGGATGAGTGCTTGGGGTTTATCGGAGGCTTTAAATATTAATCCTAAAGATGCTAGTGATTATATTGAACGTTATTTTGAGATTTTTAAAGGCGCAAAAGAGTTCTTAGATTATCAAGTAGCAATTGCAAGAGAAAAAGGTTATACTAAGACTCTACTTAATCGTAGAAGATATATTGATAACATCAATAGTCCAAATATCAACTTAAGAAACTTTGGGGAAAGAACAGCGATGAATGCACCAATTCAAGGAACAGCAGCAGATATTATTAAACTAGCGATGAATAAAGTAAAAGCTAAAATGGTTGAAGCTAAGTTAGAATCACTACTAATTGCTCAAGTTCATGATGAATTAGTGTTTGATGTAAAACCTAATGAACTTGAAGTTTTAAAAGATATTGTAAAGACTGAGATGGAAAATGCAATTAAATTAAATGTACCATTAGTTATTGATATTAACTATGGGAAAAATTGGTATGAAACTAAATAGGGGAGGGAATTATGAAAGAAATTAAAATTAGAAGAAGTGTTAGATCGTTTGAAGATAAACTATTATCTGATAAAGAACTAGAAAAATTAGTAAGAGCAGGAATGCAGGCGCCTAGTGCGAGAAACCAACAACCTCTATACTACATTGCCATAAACAAAAAAGAAGTTTTAAAAGAAATTTCTGAGAAAGTACCTGGTTATAAGATGGTAGGGGAGGCAGGAGGATTAATCATTATTTTTATAAGAAATGAAGAACATCCAGCACCAAAACAAACTGAACAAGATGCTTCAGCTGCAACACAAAACATTTTACTTGAAGCAACTCATTTAGGAATAGGTTCATGCTGGTTATCTACATTCCATAATGAAGCAAAACAAGAAGCAATTTCTAATTACTTTAAATTACCAGAAAAACATCTTCCAGCTGTGGGGATTGCTTTAGGTTATCCAAAAGATAAAGATGCTTTAAAGTTTATTGATCGTTATAATAAAGACTGGGTAAAATATATCTAAAATGCCAGAATTACCAGAAGTTGAAACTGTCCGTAATACTTTGAAACATTTAGTTGTTGGGGAAGAAATTCAAGATGTAGATATCTACTATGAAAGAATTATTCAACACCCAACAGTTGCCTTATTTAAAAAACAAATTAAAGGTGAGGAAATTCAAGATGTTTTGCGTTACGGAAAATATCTAATATTTAAATTAACCAAAGGTTTTCTAATTTCTCATTTGCGAATGGAAGGTAAATACTTTTTAAGAGGAAATGAAGAAAAAGAAAAACATGAACATATTATCTTTCATTTAAAGAGCGGAAAGACATTAAGATATCATGATGTTCGTAAATTTGGAACGATGCATTTATATCTTAATTTAAGTTATGAAGAATTATTAAAGAAAGAACCTTTAAATAAATTAGGTTTAGAGCCTTTCAGTAATAATTTAAATGCTGAATATTTAAAAGATAAACTTAAAACAAAAAGTCAAGCAATCAAACAATTATTACTTGACCAAAGCATAATTACAGGAATAGGAAACATTTACGCCGATGAAATCTTATTTATGGCGAGGATTAATCCAAAAAAATCCGGTAAATTATTAAATAATGATGAACTTGAGAAAATTATTAAATATACAAAAGTTGTTTTAGAAAAGGCAATTCAATTAGGTGGGACAACAATTAGATCTTATTCTTCAGATGGGATTAGTGGTTTATTCCAAAACGAACTTTTAGTACATACAAAAGAAAAATGTCCTGTGTGTGGGAAAGATATTACAAAAATAAAAATAGGTGGTAGAAGTACATATTATTGTGAATATTGCCAGAAGGAGTAAAGATGGTTATCGGAATTACAGGCTCAATAGCCTCAGGTAAAACTAAAGTAGCAAACTATTTAAAGAGTTTAGGCTATAAAGTTTTATCAGCGGATGAAGAGAATAGTAAGTTACTAGAAGATCCTCATGTAATTTTAGAAATTAAAGAAAAGGTAAGTTCTGATGTAGTTGTTTCGGGGAAAGTAGATAAAAAACTTTTAGCAAAACTTGTTTTCAATAATAAAGAAGTTCTTAAAAGACTTACTGATATAACTCATCCTTTAATTTATTTGAGTTTAAAAATGCAAATTCAAAAAGATCAAATAACGTTTATAGAAGTTCCACTATTAGTAGAAACTAACTTTACTGAACTTGTAGATAAAATAATGGTTATCGATATTCAAGAAAAAAAACAAATTAAAAGATTAATGAAAAGAAATCAAATGGGTGAAGAAGAAGCTAAACAGTTAATTAGCTTGCAAATGCCAAGTAGTGAGAAAGCTAAGTATGGTGATTATGTTATTGATAATAGCCGTTGCTTTTGTAATACCAAAAGACAAATAAATAAAATATTAAAAGAAATAGGAGGGTAAAATGGGTTTTAAAGAATTTTTTAGTAACAATTTTGAAACAAAAGAAAACCATCATCTTCAATCATTAAGAACAAGATATTACCGTAATCGTTTAGCTGATGTAAGAAAAGCAGTTTATGATTTGATGAAAGAAGAAAATGGAAAATTAATTTCAGATAATAAGCAATTTAATGAAATTTTGTTTGAAACAAATAAATATTCATTAATAGTAATTCTTGTAGAGACGAAGATTAATGAAGTTGCTATAGATTTTGCTATCACTACAAAATTCATTTTTCCTCGTGGAAGAGGTCAAAAAATTATTGAAAGGCTATACCAAGTTTTAGATAAAAAACTAAACTATAAAGGTGTTAGTCTATACTAGGAGCAATATATGAAACATACAAATTTTAGAGTTTATAAAAATTTTGAATTATCAGGGGAAGCTGGATTCTGTTTAACTAAACTATACCTACCTTTGATTGGGATTGATAGTTTTGCTTTATATAATTTATTAATGACTTATGATAATAAGGAAACTTATGATATAAGAACAGTCCTTGATAGTTTGAATTTTAATAATGATCTTTTCTTCCAAGAAGCTTTAAATAAATTAAATGCCTTAAGTTTAGTTGAAACTTATTTTGATGAAGAAAAAGGCTATTATTTATATTTAAAGCAACCATTAGCTGTTGAGTCCTTTTTATCAAATAGACTTTTAGTTAAATTCTTAACTGAAAAAATAGGTCCAGTTGAAGTGGAAAATATAACTAAAAACTTAAATTATAAAATTAGGGGTTATACAGACATTACTAAAACTTTTGATGAAGTATATGTGAAGGACTTTAAAGAAGAAGTTGATCCGTTTGCGAAGTTGTTTTTTAATAAAATTAAAGATAATATCAATATTAAAGGTGAAAAGTTTGATTATTTATTGTTTAAGATGGAGTTTGATGAAAATATAATTCCAAGTGCTGTCTTTGATGATCCTGAGTTAAAGAATAAGATTATTAATGTAGCTTATACTTATGATTTAAATGTTCAGGAAATAAAACAAGTTATTGAAGATGTAGTTCTTCAAAATAATGACTTACCATTATCAAAGATTGGTGAAAGTGCAGAAAAGATTTATACTTTAAAAGCTCAAAGTCAAAATAAAAAAGTTCAATCAAGGTTTGTAACTAAAGAACCAGATGCTTTTGTTTCTAGTAAACAAGATGATACTTTATTTGAATTAGTTAATATTTTAGAAAACAATTCCCCCAAAAATATTTTAGAAAGTTTAAGCGGAATTACTGCATCTAAAACTGAACTAAGAACTTTAGAAAGATTGACTTCAGAATTAGGTTTAGCTAGAGGAGTTGTAAATGTTTTGCTTTACTATGTTTTAAATGAAAAAGAAGGAACAATGCCTTCATATAATTACTTTGAGAAAGTAGCTAATGAGTGGGCTCGTAAAGGAGTTAAAGATACAAAAAGTGCTTTACTTCATACAAAGCAATTAAAAGAACAACCAAAAGGAGGAGCTGTAAAATATACTAATAAAAAAACAGGAGTAAGACCTGATTGGATGGATCAATACGAAGAAGAAACAGAAGCAAAAGATAAAGAAAAACAAAAGCAAGAACAAGAATATTTTGATAATTTAAGTGAAGAAGAAAAGGCTAAATTAGAAGAAAAAATAAAAAAAGTATTAGGGTGATGCAAATGAATAAAGAAGTTAGTAAAATCATTCAAGAATTTAAGAAAGATAAAGAAATAAGTGCTTTTATTAAAAAGCATAAACTTTCTGATGAAGATATCTTAAATAACTTTGGAACGTTTTTTGATATCTACAATCATCACCAATTACTAAAAGAAAATATGCAAAAATATATTGAAGAATATGGTAATAATACTGTTGAGCTTGATTATACTGATGGTAAAATTAGTTTAGTGTCTGCTCCACTTCAAGGAGAAGGCACAGGATTATTAGAATTTATGTATTATGATTTTGAACTAGAAACTGGTGAGCTATATAAAAATGATGCTAGGATTATGGTGCTTACTAAAGTTGCACAATTTATTCAAAACTATCAAGAAAAAAAATATACTAAAGGATTATATATTCATGGTTCTTATGGTGTTGGGAAGACTTATATTGCGATGCATTTAGCCCAAATCATTTCAAAAACGGAAAAAGTTTTATTTGTTTTCTTTCCTGATTTAGTTCGTAATCTTAAAACTTCTTTTCAAGAAAGTAATACTGAAAGTTTGATTCTCAAAATAAAACAAGCACCAGTTTTAGTGCTTGATGATTTTGGGGTATCTTCATTAACTCCTTTTGTAAGGGATGATGCTTTAGTTGCAATATTACAATATCGTATGACGATGAATTTACCAATTATCTTTACTTCAAATTCATCTTTATCAGAAATTAGAAAAGAATTAGTAGCAAGTAGCGATATTGCTGGTAATAGATTATACACTAGAATCAAAGAAATGGTTGATGAAGTAAAACTAGATGATAAAAATTATCGTTTGAGATAATTTTATTGGTTTTCTTTTAAAAATGTGATATAATTAATTTAATCTTAATAAACAAAGAAGTGGACACGATTATTAATACTAGTAAAGTCAGAGAGTATTTGGTTGGTGAAAAAATGCCAAAGTGTTAATAGTTACTACCATGGAGTTGATACTTAAAAAGTATCCGCATAAGGAGCGTTATATCCTAGTGAAAGCTGTGCATTTTTAAAATGCAAATTAAGGTGGTACCGCGAAGAATTCGTCCTTAAAAGATATTTTTAAGGGCTTTTTATATTAAGGAGGCAAAGATGAAAATTGAATTTTTAGATGAATCAAAAAAAGAATATGAAAAGGGAATGACGCCATATGATATTGCAAGTTCAATTTCTAAAGGACTTTTGAAAAATTCGGTTTATGCTTTAGTAAATGGTGAGGCATATGATTTAAAAAGACCGATTTTAAAAGATTCTAAATTAGAACTTGTTACTAAAGATGATGAAAGAGCATTAGAAGTATTAAGACATTCTTGTAGTCATTTAATGGCTAGTGCTATTTTAAAGCTTTATCCTAAAGCTTTATTTGGGGTTGGACCAGCAATTGAAGAAGGTTTTTATTATGATGTTGATTTAGATGGTGAGAAGTTTGATGAAGAATCTTTAAAAATAATCGAAAAAGAGATGGTAAGACAAGTTGGGGCTGGTTTAAATTTTGAAAGAAGAGAAGTATCTAAGAAAGAAGCTTTAAAAGTATTTAAAGGATGTCCATATAAAACAGAATTAATTAATGAACTTGAAGATGGTGAAATTATTACTATTTATAAATTAGGAGATTATTTAGATTTATGTAGAGGACCACATGTACTTAATACTAGTTTATTAAAGAATTTTAAATTATTAAGTGTTAGTGGTGCTTACTGGCGAGGAGACTCACAAAACAAGCAACTTCAAAGAATCTATGGTACTTGTTTCTTCTCTAAAGAAGAGTTAGATAGTCATTTACGTGATTTAGAAGAAAGAGCTAAAAGAGATCATCGAAAACTTGGAAAAGAATTAGACTTATTTATGATTAGTGAATATGGTCCCGGTTTTGCATTCTATTTACCAAAAGGATTAACGCTAAGGAAAAACTTAGAAGACTACTGGTATAAAGTTCATAAAAGAGAAGGTTATGAATTTATTATAACACCAATTATGTTAAGTAAAGACTTATGGGAAGTATCTGGTCACTGGTTTAACTATAAAGAAAATATGTATACATCTAAAATTGATGATAAAGAGTTTGCAATTAAACCAATGAACTGTCCAGGCGGAATGTTAGTTTATAAACGTGATATTCATTCTTATCGTGATTTCCCATTAAAAGTTGGAGAGTTAGGTTTAGTTCATAGATACGAAGCAAGTGGTGCTTTATCTGGCTTATTTAGAGTTAGATCTTTTACCCAAGATGATGCTCATATCTTTATGAGAAAAGACCAAATTGAAAAAGAAGTTATGAATTTAATTAAACTATTTGATGAGATTTATAGTACATTTGGTTTAACATACCATATTGAACTATCTACAAGACCAGAGGAAAAATATATTGGTTCAATTAAAATTTGGGACTATTCAGAGAAAGCTTTAGCTAGAGCATGTAAGAAAGCAGGGAAAGATTATAAATTAAATCCTGGAGATGGAGCTTTTTATGGTCCTAAACTAGACTTTAAGATTAGAGATTCAATGAATAGAATCTGGCAATGTGGAACAATTCAGTTAGATATGAACTTACCAGAAAGATTTGATCTAACATATGTAGCAGAAGACGGTTCGAAAGTTAGACCAGTTATGTTACACCGTGCTATTTATGGATCTTTGGAAAGATTTATTGGCATTCTAATTGAACATTATGGTGGTGCTTTCCCAACATGGCTTGCACCAGTTCAAGTAAAACTAATTCCAGTTAATTTAAGTCTTCATAGTAAATATGTAAGAAAACTTGAAAAAGTATTCTTAAAAGAAGGAATTAATTTTGAAAGTGATTATCGTGATGAGAAATTAGGTTATAAGATTAGAGAAGCTCAAACGATGAAGATACCTTATCAAATTGTAATTGGTGATAAAGAAGTAGAAGATAAGTCGGTAACTTATCGTAAGTATGGAAGCCAAGAACAAACAACTGTAAGTTTAAAAGAATTTATAAAACAAATCAAAGAAGAAATCAAATTAAGAAAGTAATAGTTAAGCTATTACTTTTTTAATAAAATACTTAGTAAAATTATAAAAGTATGATATAATAACAAAAGGAGTGAGAGATATGACATCAACACAAAGGAGAATCAAATTAAATAGTGACTTTAACCATATAATGTGGTTCTTTTTGTTGTTGGGTGCATATTTACTTGCCCCTGCAATATTGGCAATTATTTATGGCATAGCTCAAGGTATTGATACAACAGCTCCTGAATTTACACCAATTGCTATTTTTGCGCAAACAGCAGGGTTATTTCCTATCTTGGCAATATCACTTTATTTTTCAAGAAGGTTGTTTATAGAAGACTGGAAGAAAATAAAGAAAAAAGTTTGGCTTCCGATTGTTTTAATTGTAGCAGGAACAATAGCTATTTTTGCTTTGTCAATAATGGTAAATATTTTTTATTCGTTAATTGGATTAGAGGGAACATCGGCGAATCAATCAACTTTGGAAGAAACTATTTTAAGTAAGTATGGTTATGTTATGCTTATTTCAATTGTAATTTTCGCTCCAATTTTAGAAGAGCTAATCTTCCGTAAATTCTTATTCGGGATTATTGAAGACAAACTTAAATGGCCGGCATGGTCAGCTATTATAATTAGTTCACTTATATTTGCGCTAATTCACCTTATGAGCGGAGATTTCCAATATATTTTGTTATACTTACCTCAAGCAGTTGTGTTATCTTTAGCATATCATTTGTCTAAAAACAATATTTTGGTTCCAATTGGAATTCACTTTGTTATTAACTCATTTGCTGCTCTTGCCATGATTCTTTCAAGTGGGGTAGCATAATGGGTAGAAAATATCGTAAACTTATCAAGAAAGCTAATAAGGCAATGGATAAAGGCGACTATGAACAAGCAATTGTTATTTATAAACAAGCCTTTAGCCAAAAAGCAACAGCTGGGGATTTACTGAATTTAGGAAGAGCATATATTTACGTTGGTGAGATTGATCAAGCTATTGACTGTTTTAAAGTTCTAGATGTAGTGATACCTGAAGAAGTTGTCGCAAAAGAGATGCTAGTTGGTTTATACCTTACAAAAGAAAATATTTCTAAAACAATTGAATATGGACTATTAGCAGAAAAACAAAGAAGTAAATCATATGCTGTTTATCGCAACTTAGCTTTAGCCTATGAAAGAATAGGCAATGACGATAAAGAATTAGAGTACTATGAAAAAGCATGGGAGTTAGAACCAAACAATTATTGGCTTAATCTTAATTTGGGAAGCTGTTTTGAAAAGAAAAATTATGATACTAAAGCTTTAGAATTATTCACAATGGCTTATAAGATTGATCCAAAAGGTTATATGGTTAATTATAACTTAGGTGTTGTTTATGGTAAAATGGGTTTTTTTAATATAGCTAAAGGTTATTATTTGGAAGAGTTAAATCAAGAGCAAATAGTACCTAATGTTTATTTGAACCTAGCATTAATTTATGAAGATATTGATAAAGATTATGAAAAAGCAAAAAAGACTTATGCGAAAGGACTTACTAAGTATCCTGATTTTTTAGATCTTTGGTATAACTATGCTTGTTTTAATGTTATGAATGATAATTTACAAGAAGCAACTGATTTATTCAAATACGTTATTTTTAAAGATTATGACTATTATGAATATATGCTTGAAGATAAAGGAATTAAGGATTATTTAAATACAGAATATTTTCAAAAGTTAGAAAAAGAATTAGGAAAAGTTTAGCAATTTGCTAGACTTTTTTAATATTGATAATTTTACTTTCTAAATGTATTGACAAAAAGGATAATAAAGTGTAGAATAAACGTAGAATAAGAGTAGAATAAAAAGAGGAGAAAAAGATGAATTTAGGTTTAGAAAACGAAACTTTGGAATTTAAAAAATCTACTGGGGAATTAAAAGAAGCAATAATTTCTTTATCGGCTATGCTTAATAAGAGTGGATATGGGCTTTTATATTTTGGAGTCAAAAATAATGGACAAACTGTCAGACAAGAAATAGGACAAGATACTTTAAAAGATATCTCACAAGCAGTTGCAAATCATATTAAACCACAAATTATACCTATCCTTTCAATAGAATATGTGAATGAATTGAATCGTATTAAAGTAGAGGTAAAAGGTGAGGATAAGCCTTATTCAGCTTATGGTAAATATTATATTAGATCTGGTGATGAAGATAGAGAAATATCCCCTCTTAAATTAAAAGAGTTAATGACTAAAGACAATTTAGAATCAATTGTAAAGATAGAATCAAATAATCAAAATTTATCATTCACTCAACTTAAGGGATTATATTTAAGCCATGGATTAACAATTAATGATGCTTCTTTTGAACACAACCTAAGATTAAGAACTAGTGATAACAAGTATAATCTAATGGCAGATATTTTATCAGATAATAATGTTTATTCAATTAAGGTTGCTAGATTTAACGGTGTAGATAAAACAGAGTTAATTCAAAGAAATGAATATGGTTATAAGTGTATGATTTTAGCTGCTATTCAAGTTTTAGATTATATTGAAGCCATAAATAAAACTTTTGTCCAGATTGAAAGCTCGGTAAGAGAGGAAAGAACACTTTTTGATTTTAATTGTTTTAGAGAGGCTTGGTTAAATGCGTGTTTACACAATAAGTGGTCGAGATTAACGCCACCTGCAGTTTATGTTTATTCCAATAGGATCGAAGTTATTTCTACTGGAGGTTTACCAGCCGATTTTTCAGAAGAAGATTTTTTTAGTGGAAAAAGTAAACCAGTAAATATTGAGTTACAAAAAATTATGGGTCAATTAAATTTAATTGAACAAACAGGACATGGCGTTCCACTAATCGTAAGCAAATATGGCCGTAATGTTTTTGAAATAACGGAAAACTTTATTACGGTTACATTGCCTTTTTCAAAAGAAAACGAGGAAAGGGATAAAATAGTTGAAAATGAAAATCTAACAAGATCAGAAAAGAAAGTTTTTCTTGCTCTTAATAAAAATCCAAATTTAAGTGTAAGAAAATTAATAAGTGTTTTAGATATCAAACAAACAGCTATTAACAATGCTCTTAAAGGTTTAAAAGAAAAAGGTTATATAGTACGCATAGGGTCAAATAAAACTGGTTATTGGGAAATTAAACGTTTTGTAAAATAGAAAAGATAAGTTATAATATAGATAGGAAGTTAAATATGAGAGTTAAAATTATTGGTGCTGGCCTAGCTGGTTCAGAAGCTACATATCAATTAATAAAACAAGGAATCAAAGTTGATCTTTATGAAATGAGAGGTGTTAAGAATACCGAAGCTCATGAGACCACTTATTTTTCTGAACTTGTATGTTCTAACAGCTTAAGAAGTAATGATATTACTAATGCTGTGGGTTTATTAAAAGAAGAATTAAGAAGCCTTGATTCTTTAATTATGAAAAGTGCAGACAAAAACCAAATTGAAGCTGGAACTGCTTTAGCGGTAGATCGTAATCAATTTTCTTTAGATATTACTAATTATTTAAAAAATCATCCTTTAGTAACTTTTCATAATGAAGAAGTAGTTAGTATAGATGATAGTTATACTATAATCGCAACAGGTCCATTAACTAGTGATGAGTTCTCTAAGTATTTAAAAAAGTATTTAAATCAAGAAGATTTATATTTTTTTGATGCAGTTGCACCAATTGTTTTAGAAAGTAGTATTGATAAGTCTAAAGCATATTTAAAGAATAGATATGATAAGGGAGAAGCTTCATATTACAATTGTCCTTTAACTGAAGAAGAATATAATGTTTTTTATAAATCTTTAATAGAAGCAGAAAAAGTTAAACCGAAAGACTTTGAACGTAAAGTATTTGAAGCTTGTGTTCCAATTGAAGATTTAGCTGTAAGAGGAAAAGAGACTTTGCTTTTTGGGCCATTAAAATCTGTTGGTTTAGAAAATCCTAAAACAAAGAAGACTCCTTACGCAGTAGTTCAGTTAAGACCAGATGATGCTAGCAAGTCTTTATATAATTTAGTTGGTTTTCAAACGAGTTTGAAATTTGGTGAGCAAAAGAAAATCATTAATTTAATTCCAGGTTTAGAAAAAGCAGAGATTATGCGATATGGGGTTATGCACCGAAATACTTATATTAATTCGCCTAAAGTTTTAAATAGTTTCTACCAACTAAAAAGTAATCCAAAAGTATTTTTTGCAGGGCAGATTACAGGTGTTGAAGGATATGTAGAGTCAACAGCATCTGGACTTTTAGTAGGATTAAATTTAGGAAGATTACTTAATGGTAAAGAGATGATTGAGTTTTCTTCAAAAACGGCTATTGGTGCTTTAGCATCTTACATTGCAACACCTAATAGCAATTTTCAACCAATGAATATTAATTTTGGAATTATTGATGATCTTGAAAGAAGAGCGAAAAAGATAGAAAAAAGAGAGTTGATTGCTGAAAGAAGTTTAAGTGAAATAAGGAAAATAAAGGAGAAAATCAATGACTGATGAACAATTAATTAAAGCTTTTAATGACTATTTAAGTATTGAGAGAAATTATTCATTTCATACTGTTAGAAGTTACAGAAGAGATATAAAAGATTTTCAAGCTTATTTAAAGATAAATGAGTTTTCTTCAATCCAAAAAATTTCTTCAAATATTCCAAGATATTATTTAGCTTATTTAAACGAACGTTTTGAACCAAAATCAGTTAATCGTAAACTTTCAAGTTTAAGGAGTTTTTATCGTTTCTTAGTTCAAGAAGGGATAAAAGAATCTAATCCTTTTGGCGAGATAAAGTCAGTAAAACAAAATCAAACTTTACCCGAAAGGTTATATCCAGAAGATATCGATAAACTATTTAATGTAATTGATAAAAAAACTCCTTTAGGAATTAGGGATTATGCTATTTTAGAAGTATTATATGGTATGGGAATAAGAGTATCTGAACTTTGCTCTTTAAGAATTAGAGATATTGATTATTACAATTCTAATATTTTAGTAATGGGTAAAGGTAATAAAGAAAGATATGTTCCTATTTATGAAGGAATTAAAGATGCAATTTTAGATTATTTAGATAATTCAAGATCTAAACTATTAGCTAATAATACAACTGGTGAGATACCAGATGAATTATTTTTGAATTTTAAGGGAACGCCTCTAACAGTTAGAGGTGTAAGAGTTATTTTAGATAAACTAGCAGATGATGCAGGACTTGGGATGAAGATTCATCCCCATATGCTTAGACACTCATTTGCCAGTGATTTACTTGATAATGGGGCAGATTTAAGAAGTGTGCAAGAATTATTAGGTCATGAAAATCTATCTACTACCCAAATTTACACTCATATTTCAAAAGAAAAATTAAAAGAAAATTATGATAAATATTTTCCAAGAAAGGATGCCCATAAAGATGAATAGAGGATTTATGTTAATTAAAGATGAACTACTTACTTATAAAGAAGAAGATATCTTAATTCCTAAAAGAGCTACAAAATATTCTGCAGGCTATGATTTTTACCTACCTTGTGATGTAGTTTTAAAAGCTAAGAAAAAGGTACAAGTTAAGACTAATCTTAAAGCATATATGAAAAAAGATGAAGTTTTGTTTTTGTTTATTAGAAGTAGTTATGCAATTAAAAAAGGAATAACACTTACCAATAATGTAGGGATTATTGATAGTGATTACTTTAGTAATGAAGATAATGATGGGGAAATTATCGTTTCCCTAACAAACAATACTGATGAAGATATCTATTTAAAAAGAGGAGATCGCTTTATTCAAGGGATATTTTTGAAGTATTTAACTGTAGATGGTGATACTACTACTAAGTTAAGAAAAGGTGGTATTGGTAGTACTAAATAACAAGAAATGTTTGCAAATTAATTTAAGTTATGATATAATAATTTAGTCTTAAAAACACACATCCTTGGAGACAATCGTCATGTCACTTTTAGCTTGAAGTGGGCGGGAATCTATGAAGAGGGTGGAGGCTTAACAAAAGAAAAAAAGGAGTGAAAAAAATGAAAGAAAAAGAGTTGTTAGAGCAACAAGAAGCTGAAAAAGCTGAGGTAAAAACCAAAGCAAAACCAGAAGCAAAGGCTGAAGAAAAACCTAAGAAAGTTGCTAAAGTTGAAGTTGAAGCAAAACCAAAACCAAAGGCAAAACCAGAAGCTGAACTAAAGGTTGAATTAAAACTACAAGCAAAAGCTAAAGCAAAGGCTGAAGACAAAGTAGAAGTTAAGGAAGAGGCCAATTCAGAAGAAATCGTAGGTCGTAACTTGCTACTAGAAGCAGGAGTCCAATTTGGTCATAATACTCGCAAATGGAATCCTAAAATGAAAGAGTATATTTTTGGAGAAAAGAATGGTATTTATATCATTGACCTAGACAAAACAATTGAAGGTATTAATGAATCTTACAAAGCACTTTATACTATTGTGCAAAATGGCGGAAGAGTTTTGTTTGTAGGTACAAGAAAACAAATTCAAGAAATTATCAAAGAAGAAGCCGAAAGATGTGGCGAATACTACGTAGACCAAAGATGGTTAGGTGGTATGCTTACAAACTTCAAAACAATTAGACGTTCAATTAAACGTTTAGAAGATATTGAAAGAATGGATGCAGAAGGAACTTTAGAAAGTTACACTAAAAAAGAAGTTGCTTTAATTAAAAAGGAACAAGAAAAATTAGTTAAATACTTTAGTGGAATCAGAGATATGACTAAGATTCCTCAAGCTATGTTTGTAATTGATCCAAATAGTGAGCGTAATGCTGTACTTGAAGCTAGAAAACTTAATATACCTTTATTTGGTTTAGTAGATACTAACTGTGATCCAGATGAAGTTGATTATGTAATCCCAGGAAATGATGATGCTGTTAGATCAGTAAAAGTAATTACTGCAATTATGGCTAATGCAGTTGCAACTGCTAAAGGATTACCACCAGTTGAAATCGTAGTTCCAGAAGAACAAGAACCAGCTGATGCACATCAACAAGGACGTTTTGGTCGTGGAAGAAGACCTAGAAGAGTTAGACAAGTTGATGCTTTAATCTTACCTGTAGACGATAAAACGGAAAAAGCTAAGGAAATCGAACTAGAAGAAAAGAAAAAGGCTAAGAAAGAAGAAATCAAAGAAGTTAAAGAAAAACAAGCGATCAAAAAAGAAGTAAAATTAGAAAAAGAAGAAAAACCTAAGAAAGCTGCTAAAGCCGAAAAAGAAGAAGTTGAAGTTGAAGCAAAACCTAAAAAAGCTGCAAAAGCTGAAAAAGAAGAAGCTGAAGTTGAAGAAAAACCTAAGAGAGTAAAAAAAGAAGCAGCTGAAGTAAAAGAAGAAAAAGCCCCTAAGGCTAAAAAAGAAATAAAAGTTAAAGTAGAAGAAGTAACAGAGGAGGTAAAATAATGGCTGTTGTTATTAGTGCACAACTTGTAAAAGAATTGAGAGACCGTACTGGTGCTGGAATGATGGATTGTAAAAAAGCTTTAGTTGAAACAGGCGGAGACCTAGAAAAAGCTAGTGTTTGGCTAAGAGAAAATGGAATTACTAAAGCCGCTAAAAAAGCAACTAGAGTTGCAGCTGAAGGTATTTGTTCAGCATTAATCAATGGAAATAAAACATTAATTTATGAAATTAACTGTGAAACAGACTTCGTTACTAAAACAGATAAATTCCAAGCTGTTGTTGAAAAAGTAGGAAAAGCATTACTTAAGAGTAAAGCTACTAATACTGAAGAAGCTTTAAAAGTTAAAGCTGAAGAAGGTACAGTAGAAGACCTTATTATTCAAGCAACTGCTATTATTGGAGAAAAAATTGATTTACGTAATGTATCAGTAATTACTAAAAAAGATGATGAAAAATTTGAAGTTTATTCGCATATGAATGGTCGAATTGTTGTTGTAATTACATACAAAGGAAAAGAAGATGCTGCTCATGATGTTGCATTACACGTAGCTGCTATGAATCCTACATATTTAAGTAGAGCAGATGTTGATGAAGCTTTCCTTGCAAGAGAAAAAGCTATTTTCAGACAAGAAGCACTTAACGAAGGAAAACCTGAAAAAATCGTTGATAAGATTGCTGAAGGTAAAGTTAATAGATACTTAAAAGATATCTGCTTACTTGACCAACAATTTGTTAAAAACTCTGATATCACTGTAGAACAATTTTTAAAACAAGAAGAAACATCAGTTTCACACTTCTATCGTATTGAAGTTGGCGTTGGTGTTGAAAAAGAATGAATTTGTGATTGCCCAAT
>DAOSSK010000001.1:0-5498 GCA_035377365.1 Bacilli bacterium | reverse complement strand
AGTAGTTTTTGGTACTGAGCCTTCATTTAATAACTTGAACCAAATCTTTGCATGTTCTTTTTCATTTAAAGCAGTTTCTTCAAAAAATTTACCTATTTGAACATAACCATCTTTTTTAGCTTGTGAAGCATAATATAAATACTTAGTGTGAGCTTGTGATTCCCCCGCAAAAGCTTCTTTTAAATTAGCTTCAGTTTGTGTACCTTTTAATTGCTTGTACTTTTTAAATTTCTTTAAATCCATTTTATTCTTCCTCCGATACATACATTATACCACAAACTTATAAACATAACAAATAAAAAGAAAAAAGGAGTTTTACTCCTTTTAAATTTCTAAAATATCTTTTTCTTTCTTCTTACCTTTTTCCTCAATTAATTTGATATATTTATCAGTTAATTCTTGGATTTCATTTTGATAAGAATGTGATGCATCTTCAGAGATTTCTTTGTTATTTTCCATCTTTTTGATTTCGTCATTAGATTCTCTTCTAAAGTTTCTCATTTGGATCTTATAACTTTCAAGCAAAGCATTTAATTCTCTAACATGCATTTTTCTTGTTTCTTCAGTAAGCAGTGGGAAGTTAATACGTAAAACTTTACCATCACTCATTGGGTTTAAATTAAGATCAGCTAGTTGAATTGCTTTTTCCATATCTTTTAAAGCAGATACATCATAAGGTTTAATTAACAACTGTTGAGCTTCTGGTGTACTAATTGAAGCAATTTGTTCTAAAGGAGTAGACATACCATAATAGCTAACCATAACTCCACTTAAAACTTTTGGATTAGCACGACCTGTTCTAATTAGGCCCATTTCTTTTTCTAAAGCATCAATTGCTTTCACCATTTTTTCTTCACATGCGTCTAATAATAATTGTAATACTTCCATTATTTCTTTTCCTTTCTATTAGTTATCACAGTTCCAATTTTTGGATTGGTAACTACGTTTTTAATATTGTCTTCTTTGTTCATATCAAAGACAATTATTTTAATATTGTTTTCTTTGCATAGTGTTGCAGCAGTTAAATCCATAACACCTAAATTCTTTTCAATAACTTCTTCATAAGTTAATTTATCATAACGTTTCGCATCAGGGTATTTATTAGGATCTTTATCATAGACACCATCAACACCATTTTTAGCCATTAGAATAATATCCGCTCCTAGTTCAGCTCCTCTTAAAGAAGCAGTAGAGTCAGTACTAAAGAATGGTAAGCCTGTACCACCACCGAAGATTACAATTCGGTTTTTTTCTAAATTAGAGATTGCTTTTCTTCTAATATATGGTTCAGCTACAGCTGGGATAGAAAGAGATGTCATTGCTCTAGTATCTAGTCCTAGTTTTTCTAAAGCAGCTTGGATAGCAAGAGCATTTAGAATCGTAGCTAACATTCCCATATAGTCAGCACTCGAACGATCAATTCCTAATGCTTCTGCGTCTTTTCCACGCCAGATATTGCCGCCCCCTACAATTATTCCTAATTGGATATTTCCTAAATCATAAAGTTTTTTGATTTCTAAAGCTATTTTATTTACTTTTTGAAAATCAATTCCTTTACTATCTGGGTAAGCTAAAGCCTCACCACTTAATTTTAAAATTATTCTTTTCATAACTACCACCTTTTATATTATATCAAAGATAAAGGAAAAAGGGAATACTTTTTTCCTTTCTTAAAGATTTATTAATGGAAATTATAGACGATTTATAGTATAATATGATAAGTGGAGAAAGTTATGAAATTACCAAAACATGTGGCAATTATTCTTGATGGTAATGGTAGATGGGCAAAAGCAAAAGGGATGCCCCGTTCTTTTGGTCATCAAGAAGGATTAAAAGCTTTAGTTGAATTAATAAAATATACTAACTCAATTGGTTTAGAAGAACTATCTGTTTTTGGTTTTAGTACAGAAAATTGGAATAGGCCGAGAACCGAAATTAATTATATAATGGGGCTTGTAGAAAAGGGATATAAAAACTATCAAGAAAAAATAAAAGCTATGGATCTTAAGATTAAGGTTGTTGGTGAACTTGAAATGCTTAAACCTAGTTTACAAAAAATAGCTATAGAAGTAGAAGAAGCAACTAAAGATAATAAAGGTATGACTTTAAATATTTGTTTTTCTTATGGAGGAAAACAAGAGTTAGTTCGCACTTTTAAAAAATTAGAAGGACAAGAAATAACTATCGAAAAAATTCAAAACAATTTAGATATAAAAACAGACGTTGATTTATTAATAAGAACTGGAGGAAATCAAAGAATAAGTAACTTCCTTATTTGGCAACTTGCTTATGCTGAACTTTATTTTACGGAAGTCTATTTTCCTGATTTTAAAAAAGAAGATTTCGATCAAGCTATAGAATATTATAATAAACAAGAACGTCGTTTTGGAGGTTTAAAATGAGCCCGAAAATTAAAAACTTAATAATTAGAGCCCTAACAGGTTTAGTTTATACAGGGCTGATTATAGGCTTAGCTTTAGTAAATGGACCTTGGTTTATGATTCTTGGAATTTTATTTTCTATATTAGCTACTTATGAACTAACTAATGCTTTTAGTAATAAACATCCAGCATACAACCATTTAAAATATATAATACCATTAATAGCTGGGGGATTAACTTTCATTTTCATTTACTTTTATGATGATTCAAAGATTGTTTTACTTAGTTATTTTCTATCATTATTAATAGTTTTTAGTTTGTTACTTTTCAGTAAAGACACTAAGATTATTGATTATGGTTTAGGAATATTAGCTTTGGTTTATACTAGTTTAATGGTAGGAGCAATTTTCTCCTTAAAATATATTAATTTAGATATTACTAATACATTTTTAATAACTAAATTTAATTTTGATGGTAAATTGATTTTTATATATTTATTTATTGTTGTTGTGATGACAGATATGATGGCTTATATTTTTGGGTCATTACTTGGAAAACATAAACTAGCCCCAACAATCAGCCCAAACAAATCAGTCGAGGGAGCTATTATTGGAACTATTTTAGGAAGTTTGTTTGGTCTACTTGCTTTAGTTTTATTAAAGATAGTAGATCTAAATGCTTTAAGTTCTAAGGAACTTGTTTTAGTATTTATAGTAATATTTTTTATAAATATTTTAATTAGTATTGTTGGTCAAATAGGTGATTTATTTGCCTCTAAAATAAAAAGAAATTATGAAATTAAAGATTTTGGAAAACTCTTACCAGGTCATGGAGGAGTTTTAGATCGTATTGATAGTTTGATTTTTGGAGCAACGTTAATTCAAGTCGTTTTAATAATTTTAACTTTAGTTTAGAAAGGAGAAATTATGCGTAATCTTTATCTATTAGGAGCTACTGGTTCAATTGGAACTCAAGCTTTAAATATAATTAGGAAAAATCAAGATTATCGTGTTTTAGGAATAAGCTTTTATAATAATATTTCTTTAGGAAAAGAAATAATTAAAGAATTTAAACCAGAGCTTGTTTGGGTAAAAAATGAAGAAATAAAGAAAGATCTTGAAAAAGAGTTCCCTAAGGTAAAGATTTACTTTGGCAAAGAAGGAATGATTGATTTTGCTTCATATAAAAAGCCTGGTTTAGTTTTAAATGCTTTGACGGGTAGTAGTGGGTTACTACCTACTTATTATGCAATTAAAAGCAAAAAAGATATCTTATTAGCTAATAAAGAGAGTTTAGTAATTGGTGGAAAATTAATTATTGATCTTGCTAGAAAAATGAAAGTTTCTATTTTTCCTTTAGATAGCGAACATAATTCTATTTATCAATTATTAAGAAAAGAAAATAAAGAAGATGTAAAGAAGGTTTATTTAACTGCTAGTGGTGGAGCATTAAGAGATAGAAATAGAGAAGAGTTAAAGTCAGTTACTAAAGCAGAAGTATTAAATCATCCTAATTGGAAAATGGGAGATAAAATTACAGTTGATTCAGCTACATTAATCAATAAAGGTTTTGAAGTTATTGAAGCTTATCATTTGTTTGGTTTAGAATTAAACCAAATTGATACTGTGCTTCATCGTGAATCTATCGTTCATGCTTTAGTAGAATATAAAGATAGTACAGTTTTAGCTAATTTGTCTTATCCAAATATGGAAATACCAATTAGTTATGCTTTATCTTATCCAAAGAGAAGAAAAACTAGTGTTGCTAGTTTAGATTTAGGAAAATTAAAATCTTTGAATTTTGAAAAGATTGATTATGAAAGATATCCTTTATTAAAACTTAGTTTTGAAGTTTTAGAAAAAGGAGAGGCCAAGCAAATTGCTTATAGTGCTAGTAATGAAGCCGCAGTTAATTTGTTTTTAGCTGGAAAAATTAGTTTTTTAGAAATAGAAAAAATAGTTATTGAAGCTGTAAAGAAAGATTATCCAAAATTTGAAATTAGTTTAGATAATATTTTAGATTTAGATTTAGAAATAAAAAAAGAGATATACGAGAAATATAAATAGAGGTGAGTTAGATGGATTTTGTATTAGGGTTGTTGGCCTTTATCTTCGTCTTAGGACTAATTATTTTAGTCCACGAAGGAGGACATATGATATTTGCGAAGAAAGCGGGAATTTTAGTTCGCGAATTTGCGTTTGGAATGGGGCCAGCTATCTTCAAAAAGAAAGTAGGGGAAACTGAATATAGTATTAGAATTTTACCAATTGGAGGATTTTGTGCTATAGCGGGGGAAGAACAAGAAGATGATTATTTAGAAAAAGTTCAGTATGTAAAGCTAAAGTTTAAACGAGGTACTGTTACAGATATATATTTAACTTTAAATCATAAAGATGCAAAAGATTTAGAGATGTTTGAAGTTGTTGACTATGATTTATTTGATGAACACCAAAGGGGATTTTTGTTTATCGCAGTAAAAGATTTTGCTGGTAATTTAAAGAAGTATGGTGTAAGTAAAAGTGCGATGCTTCATGAAGGTAAGCAAAGTATCCAAATTGCTCCTTATGATAGAACATTAGGGTCTAAATCATTATGGGATAGATTTATGGTTATGTTTGGTGGACCATTAATGAATTTCTTTCTTGCAATGCTTGTTTTTGTAATTTTAGGTATGGGACAAGGTTTTCCAAAATACGACACAAATAGGGTTAATGTAAATAATGAGTATTTAATAGAAAGTGGTTTTACTAGTGGCTCTTATATTGAGAAAATGGAAATAAGTGGTTATTCAGTTGAAGTAAAAGAATATTTAGATATCGATGCTTTTTTAAACTACTATTTACAAAATAAAGTTACAGAACCAATTTCTATTAGTTATCGCAATAATGGTGAAAGTAAACAAGTATTTGTTTCTCCTCAATATGTCTTATATAATATGGGTATTTATAGCGATCAAAGGACTGAAGAAGTAGTTATAGGTTATATTGCAGCAGTTGATGATAATATGAGCACAAACAAAGGTTTACTTTCAGGTGATAAAATTATAACAATTAATGGAGAAGATATTAGTAACTGGCTAGATGTTGTTAAGTTTGCTAATAACTATGTAGGTGGAAC